>NZ_JAAHHM010000058.1:0-44142 GCF_010692445.1 Moorena sp. SIO3E8
AACTTTTTTCAGAAACTTAAGCAATACAGGGCAATAGCAACTCGCGCTTGATAAAACTGCTCGTAATTTTTTGGGAGCCATTCATCTCGCCGCTTCTGTCATCTGGCTTAACTGACGACATGCCCTAGTAGTCCCACCATTGAAGAAAAAACTCACTCTAGGGCCATCGGGAGTGATAGTGATTGGAGAAAGTATCGGCGAATCTGGTAACACCACAGACAAGTCAGTAGATCGCTTGAGCTCTATTTCCAGAGAATCTGCTAGATAATCTACCCAGATCGGACCATTGCTAAAACGTCCCTGAAAGTAGGGTGGACTCTGGGGGGTGAGGGGAATGGTGGGATCTACCTGATTGCCTGCTTTACTGCTATTGAACACATTGCCAGGATCCGATAGGCTATCACCAAACACATAAAGATTACTGAAATCTAAATCATATGCCCTAGCTTCAGAGGGCAACATTAAAGTTAATAGAGAAAATCCGAAGGCCGTAATTGCGTTTTTCATTTTTGATTGTCTGTGATTGTGGGCAGGTTTCAATCGAAAACTAAAAACCTACAGAGATAGAGTACTGGTTTGGGTCACCCTCTTTATTAAGATATTGCAAAATTTTTGGGTTATAGTATAAATAAACAATAAAGTCTTACAATAAATTTAATCAGGCTATATATGGTATCATGTCCGGAAACATCGATAGTGTAAAGCGTGGGTAATTGATAATTGGTAATAGGGAATTGGTAAGTGTGATTAGTACTAAGCTATTCCCTATTAACCATTCCCGATTACCAAAACAAACAATAACAAAGAACACTACCTAAACAACCGGATACGATCTGACAGGTTAGTCGCTTTTTTCAAAAATACGGTTATGACATTTAGATACTCTACCAGTGGTGCTACATCAGTCATTTCCAGAAGAGTAGCTGAAAAATCTTCTACTTATTCTCCTAGCAAAAATGAACTCCATGATGTCCAGGAGCCGATTATCACTGCTCCCCTAGAAGTGCGCCGAATTATAGAGCGAGTATTGCAAGCAGAAAAGGATAAACTCTATATGAAAACTCCCCGTAATATTAATGATGATATCTTGAGAATTGTCAAGGAAGAAGTGCAATGAAGCTGTTATCGATTCAGCTATGTAATTTTCGTCAGTTTTATGGTAAAACTCCCGTGATTGTGTTAGCCAGTGGTGAGCAAAACACTACGATTATTCATGGGAATAATGGTGCTGGTAAGACTACCATACTAAATGCTTTTTCGTGGGTACTCTATGAAAAGTTTAGTGCTGCTTTTGCCTCAGAAGACCAACTGCTGAATAAGCGAGCTCTTGCTGAAGCTCAGTTCAATAAACCAGTAGACTGTTGGGTAGAAGTGGCATTTGAACACAATAATAAACGCTACCAAGTCAAACGTCTATGTCGTACTTACAAAACTGAGGTAGGAGTTGAGCAAAGTAACACGGAACTGTATCTCCAAATTGCTGGAGATGATGGACGCTGGTTATTGCCTCAACAACTACCTGAGGATATTATTGGTCAAATTTTACCAGCTAGTTTGCACCAATACTTCTTTTTTGATGGGGAACGAATTGAACAACTGGTACGCTCGGATAAAAAGTCGGAAGTTGCGGAAGCAACCAAGACCTTGCTAGGGGTAGAAGTTTTAAATCGCTCCATTAAACATTTAAGGGAAGCGAAAAAAACCTTAGACTATGAATTGTCTTTAATTGGCGACTCAGAAACTAAGCAATTGCTTAAACAACAGAGAAAATCGGAAAAGACGAGCCAGAGTCTACTAAAGCGTCAAAGGGAAATCAAGCAGGAGTTAGAGGATCAAGATCAGCTAAAGAAGACAATTGGTCAACGCTTATTAGAACTCGGTGGCGCTCAGGAGTTACAACAGCTGCGAGATGAACTAGAAGCTAGGGAAAAGTTAATTAGAGAACAGCTAAAACAAAGCCAACATATTTTGAAACGAGCTATATCAACTCGTGGCTATACGGTGCTGCTCTCAGAGGTAAGCTCAACTTTTCAAGAAATTGTCAAAGATTTAATCACCGAAAGAGGAGAATTACCTGTTGGGATTAAGCGGCAATTTGTTGGGGATTTACTCAAACACAAGCGCTGTATCTGTGGTGTAGAATTAACTGAGGGAACTCATGCTCATCAGCAAGTAGCAGCCTGGATGGATAAAGCCGGAATGGCTGAAGTGGAAGAAACCGCAATAAGGATGGGTTCCCAGGTTGATGAAATTAGCCAACAGGTGCCTGAGTTTTGGCAAGATGTTGACCAACAACAAGATACTATTGCTCAGGGAAGAACTGAGCTTTCTAGAATTGAGACCCAACTAGATGATATCAAGAAAAAGTTACGTAACTTTCCCGATGAGGATATCAGTCTGCTCCAACAACAGTTGGATGAGATAGATACTAGGATTCGGGAGCTAACTCTAGAACAAGGAGGGAATCAACAACAACTTGAACAGTTGGATACAGACATTGACTTAAAGGATAAGCAGATTGCTAAGCACAAAATGAATGAAAGTAAGCAGGCGTTGATACAGCGACGGATTGCTGCTGCTCAAGATTCTATTGAACGTTTAATTGAAGTTAGGGAACGTTTGGAAACTCAGTTTCGGACTTCTTTGGAAAAGCGGGTCCAGGAGATATTTATCTCAATTTCCTTTACACCCTACATTCCTAAGTTGAGTGATAAGTATGAGTTAACCTTAGTAGAAAGTACTCTTGGGGCAGAAAACCTAGTTGCTGCGTCTACGGGAGAAAATCAGATTCTAAGTTTATCCTTTATCGGGGGAATTATTGACCGAGTTAGGGATTGGAGTCAAGAGCATTCTCTGATGGGACCTGATAGTAGTACTTTTCCTATTGTAATGGATTCTCCCTTTGGAAGCTTGGATGAAATCTATCGTCGGCGAATTGCTCATATCTTGCCTAGACTAGCGAATCAATTAGTAGTTTTAGTGACTCAGACTCAGTGGCGAGGAGAAGTGGCTGATGAGATACTTCCTTTTCTTGGTAAAGAGTATGTGTTGACTTACAATTCTCCTAAGTCTGATTGTGAAGAAGATATTATTGAGCTAGCTGGAAATCGTTATGATTTGGTAAGGCGTAGTCCAAATCAGTTTGAATATACTGAGATTATCGAGGTCGATTATGATAGCTAGTTTGTTGAAGCTTCATGGTTGATTACCCAAGTAAGTGGGGAGTTGAGCGTGAATTAGACTGTGCGTTAAGGTGATACCGTTTTTTTTAACTAATTCTCCCTCTACCTATTTGGTATTATTCCGGTAATCCTTAAGCCAGTCTTATAAAGAGATAATTTTTGCTCTATGACCAACTAATGTTGATGCTACCATAATTAGTGACTATTTTGTTAGTATATAAAGTGAGTGTGATGCTCTTTAAGAGCCGCTACGCGATTGGCCGTAGGCCACGCTACGCGAACGCATAAAGTAATCCCATCTAGTAATCCGATTTGTTTTGTCAATAATACTACCCTTGACAATAGGTCAAATTTATGAAATATGAATCCTGACTCCCTACTCCCTACTCCCTACTCCCTACTCCCTAAAAACCATAAGCCATAACTTTCTGCATCAACCGATAACAAACAGCTATATATAGATATATATAAGCTAATAAAATGTCTTACAGTGAATTTACTCTAGATACACTTAAACATCAATTTAACTTATCGATTCAAGAACGAGTTAACTTGTTTGAATCAGTTGAAGCAGTTACTCCTAGCCCTTTATTAAAAGAGATTCTAGCAGAAAACCTACCTCTAGGATTGGAAATCGATACCGAAAAAGCCCGCTCTGAATTGATTGTTGCTCCTATTTTAGTGGAAATTCGCAAGCAATTTAACCGTCAAATCAGCCTTTTCTCTGGGACAGAGTTTACTATTGATAAAAGTAAAGGGCTAAACGGTAGGTGTGATTTTATGATTAGTCATTCTCCTGAACAGTTGGATGTTACTGCTCCCATTGCTATTCTAGTTGAAGCAAAAAACGATAACCTTAAATCCGCTATCCCTCAGTGTATTGCTGAAATGGTTGCTGCTCAACTTTTTAATGAGCAAAAAAATAATCCTATTCCGTTTATCTATGGTGGAGTTACAACTGGCAGCCTCTGGAAATTTATGAAATTAGTCAAAAATTCGGTTTCTATTGAGTCAGAAGAACACTTTATTGGTAATTTAGAGGCTCTGCTCGGTATTATGTCACATATTATTAATAGCACTCGCCCTCAATCTCTTGCTGAAAGTTAGTGATAATTATGGGATAGTGGCCAGAAAAGTCGGCAAGTATACTAGACACTACATCAAGAAGTAAGCAATAATATTATTGGTTTTAGATATTTAATTATGGTTATGATAATCAAAATATAAAGGATAATTATCCATTGAGAGGTAGATGATAATTATGTATAATAGAGCTGGGGGGGTGACATGCAAGCTAAAATCCTTACTGGGTAAGATATTCAGCTCATCTGTTACAAAAAGATACATGCTGTTTTGGACCGACCTTGGACGTAGTTATAAGGGTTTGAGCGTCCAGAACATCAAAGAAGGGTCAATTTGGGAGTTTATCTTTCCTGAAATAATTGGCATCAAAGCCTTACCTAGTAAGCTTTTCAGGGCTCATGTCACCCCCTCAGATAATAGAGTTAATTGTTAGAAGTAGTCAATCTTATTGAAGCGCTTAGGGTTGAGCGTTATCTGGCTGCTTATGTTGACTAATTTATAGTGTAAGTCTTAATATTATATCACGTAAAACTTACAACCTAAGCTGATAGGTAATAGCTGATAGCTGATAGCTGATAGCTGATGGCTGATGACTGATGGCTGATGGCTGATAGCTTACAATAGCGCTCGATACCCTAATCATTGCACAATAGAATAGTTCCTTGCTCTTTCCCCTACTATGTCCATTGTCCTAACCGATACCAAAAACTTACTCTGTGACCTAATTGCTCAATATGGCTCCCGTGTCGATTACTTAGCCATTCGCTTAGAAGAAGCGGAAGGAACTAGCATTTTATTGCGGGGCGACAAGATCGAAACCCTTAGTGAAGGTCTGTCTATCGGTGGACAAGTAAGAGCATGTTATAAGGGAGGATGGGGGTTTTCGAGTTTTAACCAGCTTAGTGCTATTAAAGAACGAGTCGAAGATGCGATCGCAGCAGCTCGGATTGTGGGTAATGAAGAAACCACCCTTGCTCCCATTGAACCAAGACAGGATGTTTGCCAGTTACCCCTGACTGGTACAGACCCTAGACAAATTCCCTTGGCGCAGAAGAAAGCATTATGCGATCACTACAATCAAATTCTCAGAAGTTATGACAATAGCATTGCTACTACTTCTGTCCGGTATGGGGATGTTAACCAGCGCATCATCATTGCTACTTCCGAAGGTACCTTGATAGAGCAGTCTTGGGCTGATATCGAAATGCGTTTTGCTGCTACTGCTCGTAATGGTGATACTGTTCATACTGGTAGAGAAACCATTGGCTCTCGCCAAGGCTATGAAGACCTGACCAATCTTGATCAACAAGTCCATGGAGCAGCTCAACGTGCTATAGATGCTCTGTTATTACCACCAGTTACGGGTGGTAATTATACAGTAGTCATTGACCCCATCCTGACTGGTTTGTTTGTCCACGAAGCCTTTGGACACCTATCTGAAGCGGACATGGCTTATGAAAATCCTGACTTACTAGAAGTGATGAGTATAGGGCGTCGTTTTGGCCCAAAAGAATTACAAATCTTTGATGGAGCTGCTCCCCAAGGACACCGGGGTAGCTATTTCTACGATGATGAAGGCACTCCAGCCACTACCACTCAGTTGATTAAAGATGGTGTATTAGTTGGACGTCTTCACTCCCGTGAAACTGCTGGTAGATTAGGGGAAACTCCTACTGGTAATGCTCGTTGTCTCAATTACCACTATCCCCCGATTGTTCGGATGACTAATACTTGGATAGGACCTGGAGCTACTCCAGTAGCACAGTTGTTCGATGATATCACAGTAGGAGTTTATGCTCGCAATTGGCTAGGAGGTATGACTAATGGCGAAATGTTTACCTTTAGCGCTGGAGAAGCTTGGATGATTCGCAATGGTCAAATTGCTGAACCTGTGCGAGATGTCACCCTTTCTGGTAACGTGTTCAAGACCTTAGCTGATATTGAAGCTATTGGTGATGATTTCTATTGGGATGAATCCGGTGGCTGTGGTAAAGGTGGACAAAGTGGCTTAGCTGTAGGTTGTGCAGGACCAAGTTTAAGGATTCGGAATGTGGTAGTTGGTGGAGAAGTTGAAGGTTGAAGGTTGTCTGTTAGAATGAAGAATTTAGAATTTAGAATTGAGAATGAAGAATAATACATTCTCGTTCTTCCGTGCTTATTATCCTAAATAAACAGTCTGTTAAGAGGGAAAAGCGGCTCTGGAAATAACAGTAGTCAGAGAATCAGTATGCAACGGTTGGTGATATCACCTACACAGTGTCAAGACCAAGGGATTGTTTTAACTGATGCCCAACAGCATTATCTAATTAGAGTGTTGCGGCTGAGAAAAGGCGATCGCTTTATTGCTATGGATGGAGAGGGTGGCTGGTACGTTAGCGAGCTAGAAGGTGATTTGACTCAAGCTAAAATTGTCGCATCTGAGCACATTCAAACGGAATTGCCTAAACAGGTAACCTTGATGGCGGCTATGCCTAAAGGGAGTGGATTTGAGCAAATTTGTCTGATGGCAACGGAGTTGGGAGTGACTCGGATTGTGCCGTTGAAAAGCGATCGCACGTTACTCAATCCTAGCCCTCAAAAGCTCCAGAGGTGGCGACGGATTACCCAAGAAGCAGCTGAGCAATCAGAACGGGAAGTTGTTCCGAAAATTCTTGACCCTGTTGACTTTTTCGATAGTCTTCAGTTACCGGAAACCCTAGAAGCCTATCGCTATATTTGTGTAGCTCGGGGAAAGGCTCCCCATCTACTCAATTGCTTATTAGATTTACGATTAGGATTGGATACTGGTCAAACAGACCCTGCTCAACATCCTGGCATTGTCATTGCTACCGGACCGGAAGGTGGTTGGACAACTCAAGAGCTAGAACAAGCCACTGCTGCTGGATTTATCGCTGTTTCTCTAGGAAGTCGTATTCTCCGAGCTATCACTGCTCCTATTGTTAGCTTGTCTATAGTAGCAGCAGTGTTGGAATCATCAGTTAAGGCAAACGGTTAGGATTTTGCTTAAGCAATTAATAACATCCATCGGCATCGGACATCGCTTTTTGAAAACTATAGTGCTAATATAAATTACCTTAAACAAAAATAGCGCTAGATAATCTTTGATCTGGATAACTATAGCGCTATTTTAACAAGAAAGATTAAATCCAATTACTTTATATATCCCTTAAATCCTAAATAAAATTAGCGCTATAGTAAAGCTTCCATAAATCCCAAAATAAAATTAGCGCTATAGTATAGCCATCAACCCTAATCATCCCATATACTCTTTACAACCCCTAAAAGAGTAGCGCTATTTAAATTCCCGGCATCACTTTGTAAATTTTTGTAAAAATTTTGCAAATACAGAAATAATGTGTTATTCTAAGTATAGCGCTAATTAAAGGAGCAAAAAAAATGACAGTGGTCGGAACTACCCAAGCAGCTTTTCTTCTAGGGATTTGTGTCCAACGAGTCCGTCAACTTCTCAAAAATGGCAGAATTAAGGGCGCTCAAAAAGTTGGTAGATTTTGGCAAATTCCCCTATTTAATGGCTTGCCCAAGGTCAGTCCCGGTCGCCGTGGACCAAAGGGAACCTGGAGAAAAGGTTTCCAAAAGGTAGCCACTTACATCCATGTCAACCAGAACGTGATTAGGCAAAATAAAAAGAACAACACCTACGAGCCTGTCCTAACCGTCAAACAAGGTAATCGCAACACCTACGGTCATTATGTGGAAATCAAAGGACCGTCTCGGTTGGTTTATCAACCCAATTGTCCCAAGGATTGTGGAGCTACAGTGTGGCTGGAAGTTGATCCTTCTGTGGAAATTTTGACTAAACTTTTTGGCTAGTGGGACTTTACTATTTTTGGGTCTGTTTAGGGGAACTAGCAGTGAATCGTTCTCCCAATCTGGGGTGAGCGCTCATGTCAGTGTAAGCTTGTGTTAAATTTTATTGGCGCTGATTGCTTTTAAGACCTTCTTGCCTTGCTGCCCTCTGCCTTCTGCCTTAAAAAGATAAGCAAACTACTTCACCCAATTAAAAACTGCTATACTATTTATATATCTAAGTATACTTGTGGAATGTAGGATAGAGTTCCATCAGCAATCTTTATTTATATAAAAATTTATCAGAGCAGCTTCAATTTGGGATAGAATATTTGGTATAGAAAGGGTGAAGCTTCTTCTATCAATAAATTTGGAACTGGTTATAAAGTTATTTTTGTCGTTTTACTGAAAATACTTTTAGACTGTGACAAGTAATTTTTATTCAAAGAAAACCGTAGTTGTTGCTAAATCGGATCCGGCTGACTATACAACAATTGGCGAGGCGATTAAAAATGCCCAACCTGAAACCATAATTTTAGTAAAGCCAGGGATTTATAGAGAAAGCATTGTTATTGATAAATCCCTAGAAATTTTAGGAGATGGGAAAGTCTCCGATATTGTTATTGAGGGCACTAACCTGAACTGCATTCTGATGCAAACAGACTATGCAATAGTGCGAGGCTTAACTTTGCGAGAATGCACTGTAGGTGTGTGTGTCCCCAAGGGAGAGTTAATCCTTGAAGATTGTGATCTGACTGCCTATGACTGTGGTATAGTTATTTGTGGTTCTAAAGCAAATCCCATTATTCGTCGCTCCTGTATTCATGATGGAAAAGGTAGCGGGATTCAGATTAAAGATAATGGTCAAGGAGTAATAGAAGACTGCGACATCTATGGCAATACTGATACAGGAGTTGAGATCTCTAAAGGTAGCAATCCCACTATCCGTAACTGTCGGATTTATGATGGTAAAAGTTGCGGTATTTCGATTAAATATAATGGATTAGGAACTATAGAAGACTGCGACATATATGGCAATACTTATTCAGGAGTGTATATTGACAAAGTTGGCAATCCCACGATTGGTCGCTGTCGTATTTATGATGGAAAAAAAGACGGAATTTGGATTACAGACAATGGATTAGGAACCCTAGAAAACTGCGATATCTATGGCAATACTGCTCCAGGAGTTGATATCAGTAAAGGTAGCAATACCACTATCCGTAGCTGTCGGATTTATGATGGTAAAAAAACCGGGATTTTGATTACAAACAATGGATTAGGCACTATCGAAGATTGCGAAATCTATGGCAATGCTGCTCCAGAAGTTGAGATTGCTAAAGGTAGCAATCCCACTTTTCGTCGCTGTCAACTCGAAAACCATCCTTTTCCAGGAAGTAAAATTGAAAAAGGACGTAATCCATTCTTTCGTCTATTCTTATGACTAATAAACCCTTATAGTTAGGAATTGCTGGTATACTAGGTCTTTCTATTGCCTTATGCCCTAAATTTTGAGGCATGATCAGTTTGAAAGAGTGGGCAATTCTCAATAATGAGAGGTTAATGACATAAGGTTGGGATAACTTTTTCAGTCCAATTCGTTGACTGTCGGAAATTTCAGCAATTTTGGATGATTGTGCGTACGCCTTCAGCCGTGTTGATCGCCCTATCATTCACATTGGCAAGCTTAAGCTGTGGATAACTATAACAGTAGTTAAATTTTTCCACTCAATCCTCTGACTGTCGTAAATTCCAGCAATTTGGGATAATCGCGATCGCGTAGCGTGACTGCATGTCAATCGCACTAGCAACAGCAACAAAGCCGTGAAAATCCTTGGATTGTCGGAAATTACAGCAATTTGGGATAATCACGATAGCTCCTTGTTGAGCAACGCGCGATAGTTATCGAAAATTACAGCAATTTGGGATAATCACGATAGCACCTTGTTGAGCAACAAAGGGTGAAAATCCTTTACTGTCGGAATTTACAGCAATTTTGGATAATCGCGATAGCGCTAACTTGAGCAACGCGCGATAGTTATCGAAAATTCCAGCAATTTGGGCTAATAACAATAGCGCTAGCTTAATCAACGCACGATAGTTATCGAAAATTACAACAATTTCGGATGATCACGATAGCGCTAGCAACAGCAACAAAGGGTGAAAATCCTTTACTGTCGGAATTTACAGCAATTTTGGATAATCGCGATCGCGTTAGCTTGAACAACGCGCGATAGTTATCGAAAATTCCAGCAATTTGGGCTAATAACGATAGCGCTAGCTTAATCAACGCGCGATAGTTATCGAAAATTACAACAATTTCGGATGATCACGATAGCGCTAGCAACAGCAACAAAGGGTGAAAATCCTTTACTGTCGAAAATTTCAGCAATTCGCGATCGCATAAGCGCGGAAGCTGAGCCCTTGGCCTTTGGGCCACGCTACGCGAATGGCCACGCTTTGCGTTCGCGTAGCGTCGGCTTTGCCGAAACGCGTGACTCGCGTAGCGTGACTGCATGTCAATAGCGCTAGCTTAATCAACGCGCGATAGTTATCGAAAATTCCAGCAATTTTGGATAATCACGATATTGCCAGGTTAATCAATTTCCCTGGTTATCGGAAATTTCAGCAGTTTTGGATAATCACGATAGCGCTAGCAACAGCAACAAAGGGTGAAAATCCTTTACTGTCGGAAATTTCAACAATTTTGGATAATCATGTTCGCGTAGCGTGACTGCATGTCAATCGCGCCTTGTTGAGCAATTTCTTTAGTTATCGAAAATTACAGCAATTTTAGATAATCACGACAGCGCTAGCAACAGCAACAAAGGGTGAAAATCGTTCACTGTTGGAAATTTCAACAGTTATCCTAAATTCCAACAATCTAAGAAATTATGCGATCGCTTGTGCGATCGCATTCAATCCTACTCCCTAGTCTCCTCAGGTTCTTCATCCATAGGCTCAGGCAAATCAAAAATAATAATAAATTTCCCATCGGGCATCAGTCGTTTGAGTGCCTGCAAGTGACCCTCGGCATCGGACCGGTTCCGGTAACGACCAACAACGACCCGTTGCATTTGTGGCAATAGGTGAATGACCGCCCATGGATAGAGGCGTTCAGAGTACGTCATAATTTTAGGTATCTCCTTAACTGGGGGACTAGAGCCAGCCCTAGACCCTGGAAAATCGTTGGCTGGCTCTTAACGTTTTCACGTCTATAATACTACTATAGCATATAAATAATCTTTAATTATAACATATTTGAAAAACTTTTGTAACAAACTTGTCAGGGAGTAGGGAGTAGGGAGTAGGGAGTAGGGAGATAGAGAAGATTCTGATTAACGGTAATTATCTTGATTTACAGCAATTTTCGCCCCCCTAGCCCCCCAATTTTGGGGGGAAATTGAGTTAAAGTCCCCCAGAATTGGGGGACCCACGGGGGCTTGTAGCTAAAGGGAGTGAGGTCGATTCATCTGAAAACAGCTGTAAATTAGCGCTAGATAAATTCGACCAAAGTATAGCGCTAATTTAACCTACTCCCTCAATTATCCCAAATACTCCTTAACACCCCAAAAAATCAGCGCTAGATAAATTCGGCTAAAGTATAGCGCTAATTTAAACTACTCACTTAATTATCCCAAATACCCCTTAACACCCCAAAAAATCAGCGCTAGATAAATTCGGCTAAAGTATAGCGCTAATTTAAACTACTCACTTAATTACCCCAAATACCCCTTAACACTTTAAAAAGTGAGCGCTAGATAAATTCGGCTAAAGTATAGCGCTAATTTAACTTAATACCTTAATAATCCCAAATATCCCTTAAGACTACAAAAAGTCAGCGATTTTAACTGCTCCCTAGGAGCATCTGATTTTACACTTAAGTTAAAGGCGAGAGACCGAATGTCTAACACTTGGTGATCTAACACCTAACGCTATCATGCTTAAGCAAATTGCTGATGCTTTTGAGCACCATGATTATCAAACTGCTGCGCGATTAATTAAACAACTTCTGAAGCAAGAGCCCAATAATCCCTGGACACAGCTTTATCTAGGACGGCTCCAGGAAGTCAGAGGTAAGCTAGAAGCAGCTGAAAGAATCTATCGACAGTTACTGAAAGGAACACCTGTTCCTAAAATTATGGCGCAAGCTCGTCAGGGACTAGCACGCTTAGAAGCTACGGCAAAAGAACAGCGCCGACAAGCCCTAGCCCAAGCAACGGCTGACCCTGAAAGTAATCAATTGGGAGTATTAGTCCTAAAGCCGATCAGCCAACAAGATAAACCAAAAGCAGCTCAACACTTAGCTCGTATCCTGGGGATAGACCCTTACACGGCAAGGCTACAGCTACCTACGAGAGGCTGGCGTTTATACCGCACTGGACCTGTGGGAGAACTTAAGTATTATGGCTCCTTACTGCGAGAAGCATCAATAAAATGTTTGTGGGCATCTGTAGCAGATATCAAAAGAATTAATATCTATCAAGTTAAGTATTTTTCTGACAGTAGTGACCAGGAAACTACTGTAGTTTGTCACAACTCTCAGGGACAGTTGGGGTCTTTTAGCTTTAACTGGTCGGAAGTTACCCAACGAGTAGACGGACGGTTGCCTTTGTTTGAGAAGGTAGTAGACTTAGATGCGCGACGGAATTTAACTCGTAAAACCCAAACCTTAGACTATGCCATGGTTTGTGACTTGCATTTACCACAGCGCCACAGTATTCTCAGACTATGCGATCGCAATTATCAATTTCAGCAAGGAATTGCTCTAACCCTCAAGCCAGTTTCTCATCAGAACAAGCAATCCCAAGACTCTCGTATACACCAAAGCACTACAAGAGTCAACTGGAACAACTTAGCTGATTATTTAAATGTTCGGCTACTTGAGAAACCAGTATGGTCTGACTTTACCACCTTTGCGCAAACTGCACTAGACTACCAAGATCTGCTAGAAAAACTGGAGTCTCATATCGACTTATTTCGCCTGGTCGAGACTCCTTGGGATCCAGCATTTCAGTTATATAGTGGACTAGTGTTTCTTGACTAATGACTAATCTATTAACGAGGGGTCTGCATCTGAGCAGCCATGTCCATAAACTTATTCATGCTAGGACCAGGACGGCGACGAGGCATGATCATTGGTACATATTTGGTGGCAAACGTCATTTCCGGCTGCCCTTTTGCCTTTTTGCCGAGAAGTGCTGCTGCTGAATTGATTGGCGCTACTGGTGTTGGCTCAGGAGCAGCTGCCTTTTTTTGAGCTTCTGCTTCAGCCTTCGCCTTAGCTTGTTTTTCTTTCTTGGCTTGACGAGCAGATTTGGGCTTAGAAGCTTCAGGTGTTGCTACTGGGGTCGGAGTTTCCACTGTTGCCTCAGCTTTAGCCGGTTCTGGCTTCTGTTCTACCGCCGCTTGCTGGGGGGTGCTAGTTTCGCTTTCGTCTAGCTGCATGTAGAAGCCCTTGGATTTTTTTTTGCCCTTAAACAAACCTACCATTTACAAATACCTCTCTAAATTAGTTTTAATGGAAGCTATTACCAGAGTGCGATCGCAACTGGGGCTACAAGCTTGGCCCAGGACATATATCGGTAATCGGTAATCGGTAATCGGTAATTGTGCTTAATCCTTACTGATCACCTTTACCAACTAACCATTTACTGACAAACCCGACTCTGTCCTGGCTTCAGTGAATAGCCCCACTGCTTATCTTGGGTGACTAGTCGTTTGATGAAACTTAACCAAACGTTGCATTTGTCTAATAATTATGAGTGATTACTTTACTTATTGCAACAATTTAGAGATTTTTGTTCATCAAACTTTACATTAAGCCCTTGATAAGTATATTTACTTAGATTTTTAGAGCTAAAGACCACCAGTTAATTTAGAAAGGTTTACAATTCTCTCAGAATTTTGGGGTAAGTGGATAGTTAGAGAAAGTGTGCCATCTGCTACCATATTCCCAAACATTTTGGTAGAGTAGAGACATGGCACTAGTTCCACTCCGTAAGGCGGTCGAACTTACGGGACTCTCCCGAAACACCCTAAGGAAGTATGCAGACAATGGCACAACTAAATGCGAACGAACCCCAAGCGGACTTAGGCTCTTTGAGAAAGAAAGCTTGCTCAGCATTGGGAAAAAGCAAACAAGCCAGTCAGCTACCATCTGTTACTGCCGAGTCAGTAGCAACAAGCAAAGGGACGACCTTGCCAGACAAGTTGCTTACATGCATTCCTTGTTCCCACAAGCCGAAATCATCCAAGACATTGGCTCAGGTCTCAACTACAAACGATTTGAACTTAAAGCCATATTGGAACGGGTCATGCGCGGAGATAAGCTCACGATTGTTGTTGCCTGTCGAGACAGACTTACCCGATTTGGGTTTGAACTCTTTGAATACTTGGTCAGTCTCAACGGTGGAAAAATCCTGGTTCTCAGCAACCCTGAAAGTTGCCCCGAATCAGAACTTACAGCCCCTCGCGAAGCGTGACCTTTGGTCAATCTTCTCTGAATCATTCACGTCTTCTCTGGTCGAGTCCACGGACAATGAAAGTACGGGACAAAAATCAAAAAAGATCCGACTATTGCTAAGGGCTGACCAACGTTCACTTGTTCGCAAGTGGTTTGGAGTGTCCCGTTATGTCTTCAATAAGACCGTAAAAATTATTTCCGATGGTAGCGTCAAAGCTAACTGGAAAGGGATCAAGACGGATATCATCAATAGCCTCCCAGACTGGTGTAAGTCAGTACCTTATCAAATCAAATCAATAGCGATAAAGGATGCTTGCACCGCTGTCAGAGAGGCTAAGAAAAAATACAATAAAACTGGACAAATTAACCGAGTTAGATTCAGATCTCGCAAAAATCCCGTTCAGTCTTGTTACATTCCAAAGTCAGCAGTTTCAGCAAAAGGCATTTACCATACAAAACTGGGAAAAGTGGTTTTTGCAGAAGCATTGCCTGACAATATTTGTGATTGTCGATTGACTAGCACCAATGGGGACTACTACTTGACAGTCCCCCACAAGACAACTAAGAATACTGCCGAGAACCAAGGTAGAGTGGTTGCCTTAGACCCTGGTGTTAGGACTTTTTTGACCTTTTTTAGTGAGAATTCCGTTGGCAAAATTGGCGATGGTGACTTTTCTCAAATTCAGCGACTTTGCTCTCATCTCGATCAACTGATATCCAAGATCAGTAAAGCAAAAGGAAAGCAGAAATATCGAATGAGAAAGGCAGGTAGAAGGATGGTCATCAAAATCCAGAATTTAGTCAACGAATTGCATCACAAAGCTGCCCGTTTCTTGGTCGATCACTTTGATGTAATATTGCTTCCCAGTTTTGAGACTGCTCAGATGTCTAAAAAGAAACAGAGAAAGCTTCGATCTAAAACAGTTCGCAACATGCTCTCTTTTGCACACTACCGATTTAAGGAATTTCTGAAGCATAAAGCTCAAGAGACGGGAAAGCTTGTCGTCGATGTCTGCGAAGCCTATACTAGCAAGACTGTTAGCTGGACTGGTGAGCTGGTGAATATCGGCGGTAGTAAAATCATCAAGTCAAAGATTGATGGCCAAGTAATGGATCGAGACATTAATGGCGCTCGCGGGATATTCCTGAGGGCTTTGGTAGATACACCCTGGATGCGAGAGCATCTTGCATTGGCGGGCTAAAATTTACCAAGGTAAATTTTGGTAGCTAAAAAGTATCGGAAAGCTATGGAAATTCGACGGATTGCTGAAGTTTTGCGCAATGGTCAACCAGATCAGTCTTTGACCATTCAAGGCTGGGTACGCACAAAACGGGAATTAAAGGACTTTGCCTTTATGGAAGTTAACGATGGCTCTTCCATGGCAAATTTACAGGTAGTGCTCAATCCAGACCTGTCAGATTATGAGACTATCCTGAAACGGCTTAATACTGGCTCATCAGTAGAAGTCACTGGTATACTAGTAGAGTCTCTTGGCAAGGGACAGCGAATTGAACTCAAAGCATCCTCGGTGACAGTGTATGGGGAAGCAGATGCCAATTATCCCCTGCAGAAGAAACGCCACTCCTTTGAGTTTTTACGCACCATTAGCCATTTGCGATCGCGTACCAATACCCTAGGTGCAGTGTTCCGAGTTCGGAATGCCTGTTCCCATGCCATTCATCAGTTTTTCCAAGAACGAGGCTTCTTGTGGGTTCATACGCCAATTATCACCGCTAGTGACTGTGAAGGAGCGGGGGAGTTGTTCAGTGTCACTAACCTAGACTTAAAGAACATTCCCAAAACCGATAATGAAGCAGTCGATTACACTCAGGACTTTTTTGGACGACCGACTTACCTAACCGTCAGTGGTCAATTACAAGCAGAAATTATGTCAATGGCGTTTCGGGATGTGTACACCTTTGGTCCTACATTCCGAGCCGAGAATTCTAATACCTCTCGACATCTAGCAGAATTTTGGATGGTGGAGCCTGAGATGGCATTCTGCGATTTGAAGGGGGATATGGATTTAGCAGAAGCCTTTCTCAAGCATGTATTTAAGTCAGTATTGGAAAACTGTCCAGAAGATCTGGAATTTTTCAACAAGCGGATAGATAACAATGTTCTCGCTACTGCTGATAATATTATCAATAATCAGTTTGAGCGGATTACTTATACAGATGCGATCGCATTACTGGAGAAAACGGATCGTAAGTTTGAGTATGCGGTAAGTTGGGGTGTAGATTTGCAGTCAGAACACGAACGGTATCTAGCCGAAGAGTTGTTTAAAAAGCCCGTGATTGTCACGGATTATCCAGTAGAGATTAAAGCCTTTTATATGCGCTTAAACGACGACGAAAAGACTGTAGCAGCAATGGATGTGCTTGCGCCTAGGATTGGGGAGATTATCGGTGGTGCTCAGCGGGAAGAACGGCTGGATATATTAGAGAAGCGAATTCAGAATCAGGGGATGAATCCAGAAGATTTATGGTGGTATTTGGATTTGCGACGTTATGGTACAGTGCCCCATGCTGGATTTGGTTTAGGATTTGAGCGATTGGTGCAATTTATGACTGGTATGGCAAATATTCGGGATGTAATTCCGTTTCCCAGAACTCCTTTAAGTGCAGAGTTCTAAAAATCAAAACTATGGTTGGTTCTGCCCACAGCCGCCAAAGATGGGTAGTGGTAAAGATGTCGTGGTTTGGCTACGGTCTGGTAAAGGTAACGGAAGCTAAAATCACGAATTGTTTACCACTACCCAAAACTAGATTGACACAGTACTAGCTAAGTGCAGCATGGCTACGGTCATAGGTAGAGCGGAAACTAGGATGGGGTTTGCCTTGGATAGTACCCCAGTAGTCAGAATCTAAGCTATCTAGTCCTACTTCGGAAGCAACGCGACCGAGCATAGATTGCTGACGATTTTTGATCATGTGATGGTGATTCATCATCAGAGCCCTAGCTTTTTCTTGAGTAGACATTTTCCTTTCTCCGATTGCTTATATAAGATTGTTATGGAATTAACTTCCCTTACATTTATAACTATAGCAGTTATTCTGTATCAAAAACTACAAAATAACTTTTATTTACAAATCTTAATGAACTAGCAACTATCACGACTTTCCTTTAAAATATCCCAGAGCCACTGCTCTACGCGATCGCCCATGGCCTGATTAGAGTATTTAACTTCGAGGAGGCGACGGCATTCACGGCGGTCAATTCTATCCAAATTTCCCAAGGCTTCTACCAAGCCTTCCACAGAATCGGGTTCTACCAAAAAGCCATTTTTACCATCTTCGATAATTTCTGCTGATCCACCACGGTCATAGGAAATGACTGGCACTCCACAAGCGAGGGCTTCCATTGCCACAGTACTAAATGCTTCCACCCAATGAGGCGTCATCAGTAAGGCTCGACACTGGCGCAAGTGTTTTTGGAGTTGATCAGTTGGGAGAAAACCCAGGTATTCTATAGGGGCATTGGGGTAATCGTTGAGAATCTGCTGCCAATAGGGTTGATTTTGTATAAGACCCATAATTTTTAGTGGCGTAGCCGTTATATCTGATGCTGCCACTGCATCTTCTAAGCCTTTTTCTGGAGAAATTCGACCCACCCAGCCGAGCCAGGGTGAGGGAGAGTCACAACAGGAATACACAGACAAATCAATGCCATTGCCCAAACAACGACAGCGATTCTTGAATGAAAATGTTGCCCCTTGAGCCATTGAATGAACCCCAATTGTGCCAGGAAAATTAATGGCAACTTGTTCGATGATCTGATCCATCGCCTCGGTTAATGAACCCATACTCACTAGGTGAGCAATGGGACGAGTGAAAAAGGGGGTTAGGTAAAACGGTAACCAGTCGTAGGCAAAGTTTACAATCAAGTCATAGTCAGTTTGAACTTGCCGCCCATAGTCCCACATATTAGCCAATACCGAGGATGGGGGGATGATAGTAGGAGTGTCTCTTGTTTGAGTTTGAATACTAGTTTGCAGAACACCATCAATTTCTACCAGA
The DNA here is from genome assembly GCF_010692445.1 of Moorena sp. SIO3E8. NCBI lineage: Bacteria > Bacillati > Cyanobacteriota > Cyanophyceae > Coleofasciculales > Coleofasciculaceae > Moorena > Moorena sp. SIO3E8. The sequence goes on from NZ_JAAHHM010000058.1 coordinate 18,559, forward strand.
GGCATTCCCCAAGCTGTAGATCCTTTAGTTGCCACAATTGTGATCCTGTGACCCCGATTAATCAATTCCGTAGCAATGTTACGTACAGTCAACTCAACGCCACCACCTAACCCTGAACCCAACGGACCAACTGGGGTGGAAATTAATAGCAATTTCAGGGAATTTAATTGGCTCATTAATTGAAAATTAACCCTGGCAATTTGATAATAAAAACGATAATTATAAACTTGTAATTAATCAAATTTAACTTCAAAATATTTATGATTTTAAACTTAAAGCACGGTAATTAAAGCTGAGTAAACTTTTATTACCTGCTATTCCATCTTAACGGTTTACACTTCCCTATCATAGCACGGTAAGTAAAGGTTACTAAACTTTTATTACCTGTTATGAATTTCCCTAACTAGTCGCTATTATCTTGGTAATGGTTTGAATTATTTTCTGATGAATTCAGGTAATTTTGTGCTGGTGGCAAACTATCCAGTTTAGTGGAAGGGCGCATTTTATTAAACTGATCGATTGCCCATTTTGCCGTTTCTCGCACTTCGGAATCCGGGTCATCGGTAGCGTGACGCAACATCTGCAAGACTTGGTTTAGTAATTCATAAATTCGCGTTGCATCCCGAATCGCATTTTTCCGGACTTGGGGGTTGTCATCCTGCAAAGAAATGGCTAGGGCTTTGTTAATCGGTTTGAGAGTTTTGGTGCTAATTTGGGATAAGGCTTCCAAAATCAAACCACGCTGCTTAGAATCAGAATCTACCATTAAGTTGACTAGGGGCGTTACTGCCCTAGAATCACCCTTTTGGGCTAATTCCCAGATAGCTTGTTGTCGCTTTTTTGGATCTGGGTCTTCTAATTCTCTGATTAATTCCTCAACAATACTAAATTTAGTCAGGCGAGTGGTCTTTTTGACATGTAAGGAATCAGCTAAGGACTGAGGTTGAGGATTGCTAGAATTGGCAACCTCATAACTAGCGCTATGGTTATAACCGCTCTGAGGATGGTGGTTTTGGGAGTCAGTTGACACTTGGACTTTGAGGTTATTGACTGTAGTATCTTGTTTAGCTTGGTTTTCTGTGGAGGACGCTAATTGTGAGTCTACGGGTCGTTTTGGTTTAGTCAACCACTTGAATAGGAAAAAACCACAACCAGCCATGATGATGGCTGGGATAATCAGCCATGATGACGGGCTCTTTGCCTGGGTGGAAGGTTCGGTAGTAGTCGATTCTGCAGTAGTCGATTCGGCTGCCACTAATTGACCTGAGTTTGGAGCTGAACTCGTGCTGGTGGTTGTGGTCTTAGCAGCGTAGGCTTGCTCCAATTCCTTCCTAGTAACAGAATCAACAACACCCAGTTTTCTCAATCCAATAGATTCTTGGAATAAAGCGACTGCTTTCTCTGTACCCTCACCATAAACACCATCTTCAAGCCCATCGTAGAAGCCAAGATGCTTTAGCTTGGCTTGCACAAGAGCCACCTCTTTGCCCCGACTCCCTTTGAGCAGAATTGGTGGGTCAGTTTCTGTGGCAGAAGGAGATTGAGCGATTAGCAACGGGTCAGGGAGGTTGTTGGGTGAAAATGCGTTCGCGAAGCGGTTCCTAAGGAACATCGCTTTTTCTAATTTCACCGCTTGGCTGGGTGCTGGGAACCAGCCTAGGCAGTTCAAACAGGTAGCTACAAGTATGATAGACCAATGGCGAGTCATAAAATTTTACAGGACTCGAATGTGAACGCCAATTCTAGCTTACGCACTTAACACACAACGCTAAATCCCATGTGCTTTACTCGTTCGAGCAACATAATTTTGGCTCGATTAATCTCAATTGTATCAAATCGGCTTCACTGCTGGGTTTATGCTAGCTTAGCACTACCTTCTTCAGACGATCTCAGTTGTTGTTTCCACTGCCAGTTTTCCCCTTTGGCTAGCCGCTGTTGTTTGCGAGCCTTGCTTTGATCCGAGTGGCTATTTGTTCCCGCTGATTGACTAGATAAACGCTAAGCAATGTCACGCACACACCAGTCCACTGTAGGGAACTGAGTACCTCAGACAACACTAAATTCCCAAATAGCAGGGCAAATACTGGTGTCAGAAAGGTTAAGCTACACAGACTAGTGAGATTCCCCTTGGAGGCAAAGTAGAAGAATATACCGTATGCGATCGCACTCCCGAAAACAGTGGAGTAAGCTAATGCGATCCAGCCAACTCCATCAATATTCACCCATTGCTGGGATTCTATGACACTAGAGAGGGCAAATAACGGTAATCCTCCTAGGATCATATGCCAACCAACTGCAGCAACTGGGTCAGCATAGCGGCTGATAATGGGAACCATTACTGTTCCTACTGCCATGGAAAGGGATGCTAAGAGCATCAGCCACTCTCCATGATCAAACAGCTGTTGCCAGCTTAATTCTATAGCTTGAGCGTTGCCAGTAAAAAGGCTGAAAATCCATTGATCGGGCAAGCCAATCAAGCTGATTCCTACTATACCAAATCCTAGTCCTAACCAACCCCACAGTCCAATAAGTTCACCAAAGAGCAATGCTGATAGCAGGGCGACCACTAGGGGTTGACTATCAATCATGACCGAACCCAAACCCGCACCAGTGCTAACCAATCCCTCGGCTAGGAAACCCTGAAACATTGCCCCATCCACTAAGGCAAATAAGCTAATCCACAGCCAGGCTAGCCAACCTTTCGGCTGGGGGCGACCCATCACAGTTGCTGCTCCTAATACTAAAACTCCTGCTGGTACTAACCGCACCCCAGCCATAAACAGAGGGGTTGTGTTGGGGATCACCCCTTTCATGGCTACCATAGCTGTACCCCATAGAAAAAAGGGGGAAATCAGCAGTAGTGAACCTAGTAGTGACCCTATCGGTGGCAGTATTGTGTTGGCTTTTAGTTGCATAATCCTGATTTATGGTGAAGAACGAAAATAACCGACACTCAAGCAGCTGTCAGAAATTTAATTTAGATATTGACTTTACCGATTGACTTGGCTCTGGAGCACGGGGGCTCTGGAGCACAGGAGTGAGTTTTGGAGTTTTTCTAGCTTACTGAGTAACATACAATTTCAATGGGCGACAGCTTAAACGAGCTTTTCATATTTGGTTAAACACTTGTTTATTTATTTATTTTGAGCAGCTTAGGAGCTGATCGCTTTATAAAATGATGCAAACTATATATACAAGCTCCAGTAATCAGTTAAATCTAGACTAGATACTCACAATCACCTATGCCTTGGCCGTTTAAACGCAAATCTCTCAAACAAATTGCTCGAATTGAAATCACGGGGGCGATCGCTGGTGGTACCCGTAAACGGGTCCTCGAAGCCCTGAAAACTGTTGAAGAAAAGAAATTTCCTGTCTTACTATTACGGATTGACAGTCCTGGTGGTACAGTCGGGGATTCTCAGGAAATCTATAGCGCCTTGGTGAAGTTGCGAGAAAAGGTGAAGATTGTAGCTAGCTTTGGCAATATCTCCGCATCCGGGGGTGTGTACATTGGCATGGGAGCGGAACATATAGTAGCGAACCCTGGTACCATCACTGGAAGTATTGGTGTGATTCTACGGGGAAATAATATAGAGCGCTTGTTGGATAAAATCGGTGTTTCCTTTAAGGTTATTAAGTCAGGTCCGTACAAAGATATCTTGGCCTTTGACCGGGAACTGACTGAGCCGGAAAAAACTATTCTTCAAGAGTTGATCGATACCAGTTATCAGCAGTTTGTACAAACTGTTGCCCAGAGTCGCAAGCTAGATGTAGATGTAGTAAAAAGTTTTGCTGATGGTAGGATTTTTACTGGTGAGCAAGCACATAACTTGGGGGTGGTTGATCGCCTGGGAACTGAAGAAGATGCCCGTTGCTGGGCAGCGGAATTGGTGGGTCTTGACCCAGAGAAAACCAAGTCTTTCACCATCGAAGAACCCAAACCATTGTTGAGTCGCTTGCTACCGGGTAACCTTATTCGCAATAGATCTCAGATATCTGTTGGTATAGATTGGTTAGAGTTTGAACTATCAACTAGCGGTCAGCCCCTATGGTTGTACCGACCATAAGATAACATGGAGATTTGAGATTTCACAAAGCGTGTAAGATCTCAAATCTCCCAGGGAAATTCGGAGGATCTTACCTTGCACTGGAGAGTTAGAGCAATTCGAGGCGCAACAACTGCCTCAGAAAATACAGTAGCAGCGATTAGAGAAGCAGTGATAGAACTGCTAGATCAACTCGAAGCTCATAATGAAATCGACCATCAAGAAATAATTAGTGCGATTTTCACCACGACCCGTGATTTGGATGCTAAATTTCCAGCTGCGATCGCACGAGAACGTCCGAATTGGGATCATGTTCCTTTACTTGATGTGCAACAGATGCATGTCGAGGGTAGCCTAGAGCGTTGTATCCGGTGTTTAATCCACATCAACACTCCTGTTTCTCAACTTGAAATTTATCATCCCTATTTACGTCAGGCAAAAAATTTAAGGCCTGATTGGACTCTAGCTCAAGTCAGCCGTTAATTGTCAGGTTATATCTAGTAACCACGCGCCTTCTACCAATTAGCCAGTGGTAATTTAAAGTTGTCATTAGACTTCGTGGAAGTTGTCGGGAACAGCTGATCTGCGGATCTCGGAACAGTGGACAAGAATTGACGTAAACACTATCAGAAAAATACTTTTGCAAGAGGTCTATTAGTCATTAGTCAAAATAAAATTGTTAATTGTTAGCTGTTAATGCTTAATTAGCAACTAACAATTAACAGCCATGGGATTTTATTTACTGAAATGTATCAATGGTCAACCGTCCATGGTCAACCATCAACAGAAAAATTTTCAGGTTGATTCCGTTTTTCTATCAGATGATTTGTGGTGGAAACGAATTCCTAAAAAGATATCGTATACAAAGTTCCAAAAACTCTTTTGGGCCAGAAGTCCCAGAGATTGATCACAACCTTTTTCATCTAAAAGGGGTTTAACAGCACGGTAGGCGGACTGATACTTGTACCAGGGTATATTCGGCCACAGGTGATGAATTAGATGATAGTTTTGTCCCATAATTAGCAGGTTGAGGATGGGACTGGGGTAAATTCTAGCATTTTTCCAGCGATCACGTTCTTTAAATGGACGATGGGGCAAATAATCAAAGAACAATCCTAGCGCCATACCTACAACTAATGCTGGTACAAACCAATAGTTCAGGATGTAGTCTAAAAAGCCGTATTGACAAGCAAGATATATGATGATGGCGATGAATAGACGGCTAAAAAACCACTCCCAGAGCTCATACTTACGCCACAAACGGCGCTTGAAAAAAAATATTTCGTGATAAAAAAAGCGAACTGCAATTAACCACAGCGGACCACCAGTGGAAACAAAATGATCGGGATCATTTTCGGGATCGTTAACATTGGCATGATGCTGCATATGAACCCGCGTGAACACTGGGAAGGTAAAACCTAACATCAGGGCGCTACCATGACCCATCAGGGCATTGACGTAACGGTTTTTGTGGGCAACATGGTGAGAGGCATCGTGAATGACTGTTCCTACCATGTGTAAGGCAAGGACATTAATGCTAAAGCAGCAAGCGTTAGGCAAATCCCAAAGCCAGTAACCACTGGTGGAACAGACCACCAAGATGATCGCCGCCACAAACATAAGTAACGTTAAGTTAAACTTATCCGGGGCACCCAGGAACTCCTTGGGTACTGTCAGCGGCTTGATGGCCTCCGACATACTTGTTTTTTCTCCTTTCTACTGTCTTTTGGTAGTATAAGGTAAAATGGCTAAATCATAAAGATTTGTTAAGATTAGAACTTCTAATCAGAAACTAAAGTCAATTTCAGGAAAATCACTCTCGTCACCAGGGGAGCCCCTCCCCACTCGCGCTTTGCATCAAGAAAGCTCGTTGGTTAAAACAAGTAGCTCGGTTACTCAAAATAATCCGGTCAATCCTATGGGGGGTTTTCAGAGCTACCTTCACGCACCAGACAGACTTCCTTTCGACTCACCATACAGATAACGTCCTGTGAAGCTCCCTCGTTGAGTTCCGCTTCAATCAGGTTAACCACTACCCCTGCCAACTTCTCCAAGTTGCTTAAATCATCGGTTGGGATCGCCAAACAACGGAAATCAAAATCAGTTTCTCAATGTTGAGCCTGTACTGCCAACAGCTCACCCATTGGAACCATCTCTGGTAAATAAACAAATAGTGGATAATCACCGATTAGATTGTCCCGGACTCAAGAAACACGAACAACTATTAACGTTTGGCATTCTTTACTTTCAGTATGAAGTATTATAGCCATCAACATTTTTTTTGCGTAAGTATAACGAATAATGCTTCATATCAAAACCGCTTCATTATTGAATGTTTAGGACATTTTATTGTATTTATTAAATCTGTATAAAACTATATTTTATAAATATTAAATAGGAAATTTTATAGATAAACTAGGTAGTTTAAATTATGGTGATTGAGCAAGTTTTTAGTCAAGCATAAGTGAGACAATAACAAGCCTATTTTATCCTTGAGCCTTAATACTTGATACTTCATACTTTATCCTTGATACCCTGTACTAATCTAGCAATTTAATACCGGTATATCTTACTAATGGAGCACATAATCTGTTTCCCTTGATAGTTCCGCTGTTTCTGTGTAATCCAATAGAAATGTCCAAGTAATACTGCCAAACAGCGATGAATTACCATCGGATGCCAACCCATTTGTTCAAATCGGGGTTCAGATGGGTCAAACAAACGTAACCATCCCAGCGGTATCACTGAGTGTACGATTTCTTCTTGGGAAGCGATCGCGCTTTAGGCGCGGCGCTGCCTGTTTAACTGATGTCCACAAAGCTAAGTGGGTAAAGCCTTTATGAAAGTTGCCTATTTCCAAAGGCTGAGTAAAATTCACCATTGGTTAGGCTCGGAGTATACAAACCCCAACCCAATGATGATGTTCGCGAAACTGACTTGCCTGTTGTAACAACACCCACAGTCTATATTTTGGTTTTTATAGAGAGAAACAACCCATCTGCTTGACAACCCACCCCCATCACTGGTGCTTGTCCCATGCCATGATCACAAGCAATGGGGATTCGTTGCCCCAAGGCTACCATCAACAACGGGACATCTAGAAAGCCACGATGGTTACTCACTACTACAACAGCAGATTTATGAGGAATGCGATCCTGATCGATATTGGAACAATTTATTCCCATTGCAGCAAGAAGCGCATCAGAAACCTGTAGTGGAAGATGGTCAGACTTCAGTTTCAGTCATCAATTTCTAATATAGATTAACATTTCTTAACATTTTTTTAAAAATAGATCTATTGACAGATGCCTTAAAGTAGAGATAATCAGGTGCAAAACAACTAATGGTGATAGACTGCCAGTGACTACAAGTGTGTAGCTTGACACATTAGGCATTAAGCCAGTAGTAGAAAAAGCCTGTTAAATCTAAACTAGACTACTAACTTATGTTAATAATTAATTTTCCTTATAATCAAGTGACAGAAGGTGGCCTTGATTCCATTCCTTCAAGGGAGTGGGATAACTTATCGGCTGCTTATCATTACTCCTTACTCATAAGTAACAGACTAAGGAGTAATGACTCGAAACCCCACAACTAAAATAGGTGGAATGAGTTACAAGATAATAAACAATTTTGAGTAACGTCAACTAAAAAGTAGCGACAGATACTTTTTATAAAAGGTTAAAACTTAAGTAAATCTGATTAGATAAATACTACATATAGTAACAACTAAAATTAATACTAGTAGCCATACACTAGGTTATAAATCACTTAAATAAGTTAAATCAGTTGGCTGGAGGGCGTTTTTAACACTCATATGATTCATACGAATACTACTAAAAATACATTTGCCATTACAACACCCCTTTACTATGTGAACGACTTACCCCATATCGGCAGTGCCTATACCACCATGGCATCTGATGCAGTAGCTCGTTTTCAACGGTTACAGGGCAAAGACGTACTGTTAATTACTGGTACAGATGAACATGGACAAAAAATTCAGCGGACTGCTGAAACTCAAGGGGTCGATCCTCAAGTACATTGCGACAAGATAGCTGCTGGATTTGATGTCCTCTGGCAAAAGCTCAATATCCAGTATGACCGTTTCAGCCGCACTACCGCTAACCGCCACCAAGCCATTGTCAAAGAATTTTTCATGCGGGTTTGGGATAAAAGTGACATTTATCTGAGTCAACAACAAGGGTGGTACTGTGTCTCCTGTGAGGAATTTAAAGAGCAACGGGAACTTCTACCTGGAAACCGCTGCTCGATTCACTCCAATCAAGAAGTGGAGTGGCGGGATGAGCAAAACTACTTTTTCCGGCTCTCTAAATACCAAAAACAGCTAGAAGAACTTTACCAACAGCGACCGGATTTTATCCAACCGGAAAGTCGCCGTAATGAAGTGTTGAGTTTTGTCAGTCAGGGACTACAGGATTTTTCGATTTCCCGATTGAATGTCGATTGGGGTTTCCCAGTACCGGTTGATCCCAGCCACACCATCTATGTCTGGTTTGATGCCTTACTAGGCTACGTGACTGCCCTATTGGATCCCGATAGTGAAGCAACTCTTGATAATGCCTTACAAAAATGGTGGCCGATCAATTTACATCTTATCGGTAAGGACATCCTGCGCTTTCATGCTGTATACTGGCCTGCCATGTTAATGTCAGCCTCTCTACCTGTTACAGGTCAAGTATTTGGTCATGGCTTTCTGACCAAAGATGGTCAAAAAATGGGAAAAAGTCTAGGCAATACCCTAGACCCAGTGGAGTTGGTAGATAAATACGGTGCTGATGCAATTCGCTATTATTTTCTAAAAGAGATTGAATTTGGGCGAGACGGGGATTTTAGTGAAACCCGTTTTATAGATATCGTCAATGCGGATTTAGCCAATGACCTAGGTAATTTGCTCAATCGCACCTTGGGGATGGCTAAAAAGTATTGTCAAGGTATTGTTCCAGGTTTAACTGGCTCAGATATTTCACAGGTCAATCCTCTGCTCGAAATTGGCTTAGATCTCGGTTCACAAGTCGCTAGGGCTTATGAATCCCTAGCGTTTAGCCAAGCTTGCCAAAAAATATTTACTCTGATTCGAGCCAGTAACAAATTTCTAGATCAGCAAGCTCCCTGGAGCTTGTATAAACAAGGAAAACAGCAAGAGGTTGAACAAGTGTTATATACAGTTTTAGAGTCAGTGCGCTTAGCTGCCTATCTATTATCACCGATTATTCCCAGTATTAGTACGGAGATTTACCAACAACTAGGTTTTGCCATCGACTTTAGCCAAAAAGAACACATCTTTTTGGCTGCGCCCTATGTATCCCATGCATCTTGGGGGGTTTTACCTCAAAACCAGAAGCTAGGAAAACCCAAACCGGTATTTGCACGACTGGAACTCACCTAATTTGGTTCCGTCTTATTAACCAAAAACTTAATCGGCATATTACCTTAATGCTGATTAAGTAAAAAGTTTTTTAATTTTTTTTTTTTAACAAAGAGGTATAATAAAAATGCTGAGCCATTATAATCATGACCCAATTTTTACACCTGAACAAGTCTTAGAAAACCGTGGTCGTGTTGCCATCTTTATCGATGGTTCAAACTTATTTTATGCTGCCCTACAACTAGGGATTGAAATTGACTACACTAAGCTATTGTGTCGTTTGACAGCAGGATCTAGGCTACTACGCTCTTTCTTTTACACTGGTGTTGATCGTACGAATGAGAAGCAGCAGGGCTTTCTGCTCTGGATGCGTCGTAATGGCTACCGAGTAATTGCCAAAGATTTAGTGCAGCTACCAGATGGCTCAAAAAAAGCTAATCTGGATGTAGAAATTGCTGTTGACATGATGGCACTAGTGGGTTCCTACGACACAGCAGTTCTAGTCAGTGGTGATGGGGATCTTGCCTATGCAGTCGATTCTGTCAGTTATCGGGGAGTTCGGGTTGAGGTGGTCAGCCTACGCTCCATGACCAGTGATAGTCTAATTAATGTAGCCGACCGCTATATTGACCTTGATACCATCCAAGAAAGTATCCAAAAAACACCCAAACAAAACTATACTTACCGTCCGTTATCTGGGTTCAATGTGATGGATGAACAGCACAAATAGTTTGGTGATTAGTGATTAGTAATTAGTAATTGGTGATTAGGGCCTGTCTGATGGGGTCCAAACTACGATTTAAGTGTGTGGGCGTTTCTTTCTCATGTCTTGTAGCATTCGGGCAGTAATTAGTGGCTGAAAACCTATAGTTTATGTCCGATGCTTTCCCCTCCTATAGTTGACATACAGACTTTATTCATGGAGTAGGGTAAAGCATCTAAAAACTGAAAGCTAAGCAACTAAGTCAAGTATAGCTGAGAGGAGAACAGGTCGCCTATAATCATTAACTCATCTGGGTTTGGTCAATTCAGTTACAAAACTTATATCCAACTTGAAGGAAATAATCAAAGATTGAGTTCTCAGTGATTGAAAATCTTCTGCCGAGGGCTGAGCGGGTGAAAGGTAGGCTATAATCCTTATCTGGTCAGGATGCGCGTCAATTCAGTTACCCAACTTATCAACTCGATTTTTCGACCACTTGGACGAAATAATCAGGGATTGAGTTCTCAGTCATTGAAAATCTGCTCATGATTATCTAGGTATAGTTTGGGATAATAGTGACCTTAAACCTAGAGCTGGCAAGGAATTTGGGGCGCTTGTTGTCCCCCAGGAACTATAGAGGTTATAAAAACTTCTAATAACTAAGGAGCCATGTAAAAATAAGTTGTAAAAATTTTATCTAGAATAAATTGTGGGATATCGCTCCCAGAAAAAAAACTGTTCAGGTTATTTTTACAGGAATCCTAAGGAGTAATAACTAGTATAGCATTTCCTAGAAAGCAATTTTTATAAAAATTACTTTTTTAAATCGATACAAGTCTTTCTGAGTAAGCTTTGTATCGATTATTTTATAGTCATTTATCCTAATCACACGCTCCTTTTGCCATATGTTTTTATACTCCAAGAGATGTCTGATTTTTTTTATTTTGATTTTCACGGTTTACTCATTATCTGGCTGTAAGAGTGAGCCAAAGCCATTAAATCAAGTTCAGGAAGACACTAACGTTACTGAAAAAATTGAAGGAAGTCTAGTCTTTAAAAACGTCACTCTAGATCAGTCAGATAAGCAAGGTCGTCCTCTATGGAAAGTTACAGGAGATAAAGCGACTTACTCTCCAGATAGAAAAATCGCTTACATTGAGAAACCCAATGGGGATTTGTATCAAGATGGGAAACTGATTTTACAGGTTTCAGCCCAGAGTGGGGAAATCCTAGAGAATGGTGAGATAGTGTTTCTCAAAGGTCAGGTCACGGCTACAGATCCCCGTAATGGTGCTGTGTTACGAGGTGATGAGTCTGAGTGGAAACCTAAGGAAGATTTGTTAGTTATCCGCAATAACGTTAAAGGTAATCACCCTAAACTACAAGCATCCGCAAAGGAAGGGCGTTACTTAAGTCGAACCCAGAATTTGGAATTAATTGGTCAAGTAGCAGCCATATCAAAAGACCCAAACTTGCAAATGAAAACGGAACGTTTGGTCTGGCATATCGAACAGGAGAAGGTAATTGGTAACAAAAGCATACTGATTGAACGCTATAAAAATAAGATAGTAACAGAACGAGTGGAAGCAGATAAGTCTGAGGTAAACCTTAAGGCAAAGATAGCAACTCTCAAGAAAAATGTGCAGTTGACTTCGGTCGAACCACCGGTCGTGATATCGACTAATTCAGCAGTTTGGAATTTGAATGATAAAACTGTTGTGTCCGATCAGCCGGTTAGAATTGTTCACCAGCAGGAGAAAGTGATGGTAACAGCTAACAGGGGACGGGTAGATTTGGGTAAGAAAGTAGTTAGGTTAACGGGAGGAGTACAAGGGGAGGGAAGCCGTAAGCAAGCCAAACTATACGCTAATCAGCTAACTTGGGATATCCCCACCCAACAGATGGAAGCCTCAGGTAATGTAATATATGAACAAGTTTCACCCCAATTTAATACGACTGGTGATAAAGCAGTGGGTAACCTTGAAGCTCAAGATATTTTAGTAACTAGTGGTGTTGGGGAAAGAGTGGTAACAGAAATTATTCCTTGAGCTGGTTGAAGGTTGTTCGCGTAGCGTGGCCTTTTGGCCAAGGTTGTTCGCGTAGCGTGGCCTTTTGGCCAAGGTTAAAGGTTTAAGGTTGACTGTAGCCTAAATTAATTTATTGCTGAGACTGGCTTTGGAGCCGTTGCTCAACCGTTGACCGTTGACCAAAGTTGACCGTTGACCGTCAACGGTCAAGCCAACTCGATATCTATTTGCTATTTTTTATTTTCAATGAGCAAGGCACTGCTGATTTTTTCAATACGCTTGGGATCACCAATGATCAATGGTTTATGGGTTTGATTGCTACTCTTTTGGGTAAGGGTACCCCACTCGACAGACAGGCGTTGCAGTAGCTGATCCTGTTTTGCCCGAAATTCTAGGATATCGTTGCCACCGTTAATGATGGCAAACCACACTAAACCGCGATCGCGTGTTGGGAGAAAACCAGCTAGAGCACTAACTTCTCTGAGAGTTCCGGTTTTAATCACAGCCCCTGGGGGAATGTTACGGTCGAGCATGGTTCCCTTAGTATCCCGTCCAGCTAGGGGGAAGACATCCCTAAGATTAAGCTCGTAAGGCTGTAAAAAGCGCTCAATAGCCATGAGCATAGCACAAGCAGCACGGGGGGAAATTCGATTCTCCATACCTAAACCAGAGCCATTAATCAACTGAATTTCGCTACCGGGTACACCAGCTGACCTAGCCGCCAACCGAGCGGTTGTCTGAGCACCCCCAATGGCTTGAGACAACATCTGAGATACGTCGTTGTTACTGTAGATGTTCATCTCTCTAAGAATATCTACCAGGGGCAAGGACTTGTGGAGTAACAGATATTCCTGCTTGGGAATGGGAGTATCAGATACGACTACATTACCAGCAATTTCTAATTCGGGTTTCTCGGTTCCTTTGGCCATCGATTGATACTGGCGGACAATCTGCCAAGACCAGCTGCTGGATTTTAAGGCTTGCAAGAGTTGCCCACCAGCAATTTCTGGGTTGTCCTGATCATTCATAGTGAAATTGCCAATGATCACTAAATTTCCAGTGACCCGGCGGATTCCCAGTTGATTTAGACTATTACCCAATGCGATCGCTTCTTCCCACACAAAAAACGGGTCGCTACCACCAGTAATCACCAAATCTCCCTCCAATACCCCATCTTTAACTATTCCGGTGGCACTGACTCTAGTTTCAAATTGATGAGCTGGTCCCCATTGCTGTAATGCCGCTAGACTAGTGGCAATTTTCGTGATTGAAGCTGCGGGTATTGGAACATTTCCCCGGTGGGTCGCGAGTCTAGTCAGTCCCGATTGAATCCATACTCCTTGCTTAACTGCTGAACCTTGAACACGCCATTTTCCTATGAATTCAGCCACAATCGCTTCAGCAGACGGGTCTGGTTCAGCTGGCAAGCTAAACAAGGAGGTATCCCGCCAAGCCATCAGTTGAGCTTGATCAAGGTTGATCGGTTGTAGAATTCTCCAAAGTTTGACAGATATAACGACAAAGGCACCGGCAAGGATCCCAGCAGCAAGTTGTTTTAGCATTCACTACACCACATTTGTTTCTTGAGGCTGCTCTATTTTAGATAGTGAATGCTGCTACTGAACAGTTCTGTTGAGAAGACGAAACCTTAGAATAGTGGAGCCTTTATGGTTGGTCGGCTATGGGAAAAGGGTTAAAACTGTTGTTATAAGGCTCCACTATTCTTACGGTAACTTTAAGAACATGTCAGCATGCAAGTCTTTCGGGTACCAAACCTCAAGTTAAACAGATCACATTGTTTACTATTCCAGGTAATGGTCCTGGTAAGATGTGGAAGGTTTCTATAAACTTTGAGCAATGGCATCGACTGGCGCACGAATCGCAATAGACGCTATGGGCGGGGATTATGCCCCCCATGAAATAGTTGCTGGAGCTATTAGAGCACAAGCTGAGTTAGGGGTAGAGGTATTGTTGGTAGGGGATCCTGAGCAAATTAGATCCTCTATTTCCCAACACCACGGATCAAGTCAGATAGAAATTGTAGCTGCTGATGGTGTCGTTGCCATGGATGAAGAACCCTTGGTGACCTTGAAGCGTAAGCCCAAGGCTTCTATTAACGTAGCCATGGACTTAGTCAAGCAAGGACGTGCTGACGCTGTAGTCTGTGCTGGGCACTCTGGGGCAGCCATGGCAGCGGCTCTATTGCGCTTAGGGCGTCTGCCAGGGATTGACCGTCCCGCAATTGGCGCAGTGTTTCCTACCATCATGGCTGGCAAGCCAGTAATTATAATGGACGTGGGGGCAATTGTGGATTGTCGCCCTAAATATCTAGAGCAGTTTGCCATCATGGGGTCAGTATATAGCAAGTATGTCTTGGGCATGGAAGAGCCTAAGGTGGGTCTGCTAAACATTGGTGAGGAAGAGTGTAAAGGCAATGATTTGGCCATCCGTACTCATCAACTGCTACGAAAGAATTCCAGAATAAACTTTATTGGCAATGCTGAGGGTAGAGATGTACTCTCAGGTCAGTTTGATGTAATTGTGTGCGATGGCTTTGTGGGCAATATACTGCTCAAGTTTGCCGAAGCAGTAGGGGAGGTGATGCTGCAAATTATCCGAGAAGAACTGCCTCAAGGGATACAAGGTCAGCTAGGTACAGCGTTGTTAAAACCCAACTTGAAGCGGATTAAGCAGCGTATGGATCATGCCGAACATGGCGGTGCTCTACTCTTAGGGGTGGCAGGAATTTGTATTATTAGTCACGGTAGCTCCCAAGCTCCATCGATTTTTAACGCCATTCGGTTGGCTCAAGAAGCCATTGATCACCGAGTACTAGAGCGGATTAAAGCTAATCACTTCAAAAAGTCCCCCGAATCAGTGGCTAGTAATTATAGCAGTCAGGAGTAAGCCATGATAGGTTGATCGGTATTTCAAGGCCACCATTAGCGCAACAGTTTTTTTGTTGACGGTTGGCGGTTGACGGTTGACAGTTCATAGTTAACTGTTATTCTAGACAATGTCAACAAAATGTGACCACAACAAAATGCCGACTAAATTTTTAGCTGTCCGGCAAAAGAAGCCCCACACCTATGCTGCGCATTAGGTGTGGGGCTTCTTTTGCACAGGGTATGCATGGAATTGCTATAATATATGTACTGATAAACAAAGCCGAAAATGCTGGTTTGTCAGGCACCTACGTTCCTTAAAAATAGAACTTATTGTATTGTTCCGGCGCGGAGGGGCATCCCGTGTCGTTAATAAAGCTTGCCGAGTATCCGAACCGTTGGGTGGAGTTGGCAAGAAGCCTACACGCTCACTCGTTCGCGAAGCGGCTCTGTAAGAGCAGAGTCAGTGTAGGAGTATGTCACTAGCTGATCAAGTCTGGTGTTACACTCATCCTTATAGCCATTTAGGTAAACTCCGGTAGCTTTAGCAGCAAATTCTGGTATTTAACGGATAACTATAATGGAGAAAATCAACCAAATAACATCTAGGGTTTCGTTAAACTAGGAAGTTTTGAGCTTGAGCGTGGCACAAGCCCCACACCATAACCGTGTAAGGCTTGTATAGTGTAGTTTACAGTGGCTGTGATGGCAAGATTGACCAATGACCAGTCTTTCCGCCTTCTCCCTAAGCAGCGAACTTGGGAAGAGAAAAACATGGGATGCAACTGATGGAGAAGAGCCTTGAATCAACTAGGAACAGGCATTGCTATTACCGGAAGCGGTTCCGCAGCGTCAGAGGTTACCCTCGATAACCATCAACTAAGCCAAATGGTTGATACATCGGATGAGTGGATTACCACCCGTACCGGAATTCGGCAAAGGCATCTGGTGCATGCACAAGGGAGTCTAAGTGAGATGGCTACTGCGGCAGCAAAGAATGCGATCGCTATGGCTGGAATTGCTCCTGAAGACCTAGATCTGATTATCCTAGCCACCTCAACCCCGGATGATCTGTTTGGCAGTGCTAATCAAGTTCAGGCACTCCTGGGAGCATCAAAAGCAGTTGCCTTTGATATAACCGCAGCCTGCTCTGGGTTCGTCTTTGGACTGGCTACAGCGTCCCAATTTATCCGCACTGGCCTTTACCAAAATGTCTTACTGATTGGTGCGGATATTCTCTCAAGGTGGGTAGATTGGTCAGACCGAAGTACTTGTGTACTATTTGGAGATGGTGCTGGGGCTGTAGTTTTGCAGGCAAATCAATCCGATCGCTTACTGGGATTTGCACTGTGTAGTGATGGTACCCAAAATAGCTGTCTTCAGTTAGCCTACAAATCACAACAGCAGGAAATTGTCAAGGGCTTGACTGTTGCGAAAGGCACTTATCAGCCCATTACTATGAGTGGCAAAGAGGTTTATCGCTTTGCGGTGCAAAAGGTACCAGAAGTGATTGAAAAAGCATTATTCCGAGCCGATATCACCACTGAACAGGTGGATTGGCTGGTCTTGCATCAAGCTAATCAGCGGATTCTTGATGGAGTTGCCCAACGTCTAAAGATTCCTAACCACAAGGTTCTCAGTAATGTCGCCCAATATGGTAATACCTCAGCGGCTTCTATACCTATAGTGTTGGATGAAGCAGTGCGGCTTGAGAAAATTAAATCAGGAGATATTATAGCTACCTCCGGCTTTGGTGCAGGATTGACTTGGGGAGCGGCGGTTTTTCAGTGGGGAAGGTAATTGATGTACTCCAGCACCATCCTGCTGACCAAGTTAATCATTGTTGACGGTTAACAATCAACAGTCAACCGCCAACGACTAACTTTTCAAGGGTTACTGATAACAGACACTATAGAGTGAGGCTTTTCCAAACCATGAGACTCCATCAGCTGCTGATTAGCCATCACCTGTTGAGGAGGACCATCAGCAATAATTTGCCCTTCGTCAAGTAGCAAAACGCGATCGCATACTTCTAAAATCAGTTCTAGGTCATGGGAGGAAATCAGTATTGTCTCCTCGGACCCTTTCAAAAAGCTAATCAAGCGACGCCGGGAACGAAGGTCAAGATTGGCACTGGGTTCATCGTAAAGCACTAGGGATGGACCCATGGCTAAAACCCCTGCGATCGCTACCATACACTTCTGACCCCCAGACAGGTTGTGGGGAACTCGAGCCGCTAAGTGTTCCACACCCGTCAGGGATAGGGCTTGTTGAACTCGCTGCTCCACGTCAACCGCTGGTAACCCCATATTCTCTGGTCCAAAGGCTACGTCATCCCAGACCGAGGGGGAAAATAACTGGTCATCGGGATTCTGAAACACCAGACCAATTTCTGGGCGAAACTCACCCGCTACCACGGGTTTGCCAAATAACAGCATCCCTCTTGCCCTAGTTGGTTTTAAAACGCCGCAGATGGTCAGAAATAGGGTAGTTTTACCAGCACCATTCGGCCCAATCAAACCTATCCGTTCCCCTGGCTTAATGGTGAGATTGATATTGCGTAAACTATCCGGTTGGTCTGGGTAGGAAAAATACAGACTATCAATGGCAAGGGCGTAGTGTAACGAAGTAGATGACTGATAGGGTTCAATGTAATCTTCTCGGTAAAAAAATTCTTGTTTTTGCTGGGTCACGGTAAAAGTCTGAAGGATGAAGTCTGTTCGCGTAGCGTGGCCGTTCGCGCAGCGTGGCCTACGGCCTTAAGGCCAAGAATGAAGTCGTTTCGCCTGATAGCGTTCGCTGTAGGCTAGGATAAATTCTCAGCCATATTAATTACGGCTAATCACTTATAGTCGGGATGAGGGAATTTTGTGAAGTGTTAATTTAAGTGTTAATTTTATTTAATTTAAATTAACAAAACTCCAACCCAAACCCTAAACTTATAAGTCGTTAACCGGAATCAATATTACCTTGATTTGATGACCATTAATTATTCATCATTGATCAGTCTGAATTCGCTTCGGTCATGCTTCTGTTAACAGAATTTCTGCGATCACAAATCCTACTGAAATCAAGCTAGTGAGTCCCAGAGCAATGTAGTGGTGGAAACCAGCAGTGTTTGTACTAGACGACCTACGCTTTCCCCTAGGAAGGGGTAATGAAAAGCTCTGTGTTCTACTCCCTATTGTCACACCAGAACTCTCAGAAACCATAAATTGAGAGGTGTTACTATACCCTCGTAAAATCATCGCTTGATAGACTTGCTGGGATTGCTGGTAACTGCGTACCAAAAGTGTTCCGGTTAGGGAAGCTAAAACTCTCAGGTTACGGTAACTACGGGCGAAGAATTCCAGTAACGAAGCAACTGGGTGACCTCCAAATTCCTGCCATGAAAGCTTTGGTCCTTTGCCACGAAAACCTCGCAGCTGCATTGCCCGCTTCATTTTAGCTAGGTCGTTACTAAATTGCTCAATATAGCGGTAAGACAACAGAGTCATATCCGCAACCAGTGAGGGCAGACCAAGCGATCGCATAGCTTTGATGTTGGTCAAAAAGGGTGCGGTCCCAAATAAAATCACACTAATGGTGAGAATACATAAGAAACGGGTGGCAATCAGCACTAGGGTTAGCAGTCCTTCCTGCCGCACGGCGATTGGACCGAGCTGAATGATCACGGTAGTGCCTACTGTGAAGGGGAGTAGCAGTGTAATCCCTAACAGAAACAATCCCGGATAGCGCAACCGATTCAACAGAAAAGACAGTGGCAGGCGAGAGACTCGATAAAAAATTAGGGTCAGAGCCACCATCGGTGGTAGCACTATCAAATGCTGTACAAAGGAAAACGCGAAAATTAGGGTCAGTAGGGCAATTAGCTTGGCACGAGGTTCCCAACTGTGGATGGGGGAGTCCAAGTGAGCGTAGGCATCAAGTCCATGTTTCATTTAGTCATTGATTGTAATTGGTGATTGCTAATTGGGTCTAATCAACATAGGAGCCATAGGTTCTATCGCTCCACTTCACCTTTGATACTTCATACTTGATACTTCATACTTGATACTTCACCCTTCATCCTTCATCTTTTCTCCATGACCTATGACTCACTTAGGATCAATCCCTAAGCTAATCAGAATTTAAACGGAATATATTACGTCAATAACTCTCCCCATGCCCCCATGCCCCCATCTGCCCATCAGCTGAGATCGGCAAATTAATTAGATTCGCCCACATTAGATTTTCCCACAACTGATCACGAGGATATGGGCAAGCACCATATCATCAAATTGCTGTGCTTTTGTCTTAAAGATTCAGCATGATTATATCACTTTAGTCTACAAAAATAAATAATTTTCATTATAAATTAATTTTTATTAATAAAAAAAAGTGCCAATTTGGCAACAAAGTTAGTTTATATTGGTGTATTAATGTGCAACTATAGACTTTGGCCGATTGTTTCTCCCTACTTATGCCAACGTCTAATCAATGAAACCAATATCACACCATCAATTGACATCGGAAACTAAGAGCGATTGGCCTACGGCCACGCTACGCGAACGCATTTCTGTAGGTCTTTGTTTGACACCGTTTCAGCGCAAACTGCTACAAAAAAATCTGCAATCGGATTTACCACAACAGTATCGTCAGCGTATCGAAATTATGCTGCTAGCGGATGAAGGGAAAAGCCAAGTTCAAATTTGTAAAGCCCTAGGGTGTTGTGCCGCTACAGTACGCCATTGGATTTTTATGGCTCGTATGGGTCAAGCCCATAAGTGGAATGATCATCCCATTGGTCGCCCTAAAGCAGTAAATGATCACTATCTGGCACGGTTGCGAGAACTGGTCAGCCGTGGTCCAAAAGAATTTGGTTATGCCTTTGAGCGTTGGACAGCGGGGTGGTTAAGTAAACATCTAGCGAAAGAGTTGGGAATTAAAATAACCCCTCAGCATGTGAATCGGCTGCTTAAACAAATGGGGCTGTCTACTAAAGGGAAACCTATCCAAGAAAACGAGAGTAGCAATCTCAATCAGCCTAGTAATCGGATTGCGATTCGGGACCTGGATGCTCTTGAAGTATCCGATCTAAAGTCCGCTGACTGGCTTCGTTTATAGTCTTGGTTTTTTGCCTAGCGATAGTAAAAACGCTTTTCACAGAACAATCTTCTGTTATATAATACCCAGACTACCGGTAAGAATAGGATTCTTCTTCCATCTTGGTTATTTAATTTCCTTGAAATTGGTTGATATTGACATCTTAACGGGTTAAAACAGTGTTGATTCTGTGGTTAGCCCAACGCCCGAGGGTTAAAACCACGTTGACTTTAACCCTGTCAACAGACTCCTACATCCGGCAGGCTCTTCTTAACAACTGTGGGTTTACTTCAATTTTTAATTTCGCGCCTTTCTGTTGGTGCGCTTTCCAGTGGGGGTTTGAACCTCGCGCCTTGTCGCACCGCAACCATCATACTTTGATTGATTAGTTTGGTGGTGGCAAAACCCTACAAAAATTCTGTTGTTTCGGTATGAAGCTCGAATGGCAACCCAAATATAAAGCGATGCAGAGGTTCGACCCGTGGGGAATTTTCGCCTAGGTCAAGGGCACCTAAGCGGTCTTGGGGAGCCAGTGCCGACCTGTGGGGGTCTCCCCCATGAGCAACTGGCTTGGTTTCCACGGGGCTGGAGAGCGATGCAGCGCCTTCATGCGGGGGTTCCCCCCATGAGCGACTGCATCAAGACAGGTGCGGACGCAGGTTCCGCACACAGACCCATGGGCCATGAGCGACTGCATTAAGACAGTGAGTTTTTCATAACTTTACATTGCCTTCATATTACCACAGGATTTTGCCTGGATATAGCGACCCTGCCATCTAGATCGCTAACTCTCCCTCGAAGATTTTTTAGGTTTAGAGGATTATGGTTCAAAATTTAGCCCCAATTTCTTCTCAGCAGCTGAGGGATACCCTAGGGCATTCCTTTAATGATGCCGAATTTTCCCGGATTCTCAAACAGATAAAATTTATCGAACCAAAAGTCGGCCAGTTTTGGCAAGCTGAACAGGCGGAAGCTGGTATTTATATCGTGATGACCGGCAAGGTTAGATTACTCAACAGTGCTGGGGAAAAATTTGCCACCTTGACAGAGGGAGACTCGTTTGGGGAATCTACCTTTTTTCCCGATGCATCCTTTTCGCCTTACTCAGCGAGGGCTTCTCGGAATCTTCAGCTTTGCTATCTCACCCCTGAGTTGTTGTTTCCACTAATTAGCAAATATCCTCGCATCCGAGACCATCTGTATGAGTACGCCCGTAGGCAAAATTCAGTACTGGTTGACTCCGACACCCAGCCCACTCCATCACCCCAGCCCATAACCCCATCAGCGACTGCCCCATCCACACCTGCCAAAACGATTAGTAAAGCCTATTTTCCCAATCCTAATCAACGAGTGGGACATTTATGGCAACGGGTAATCCGACGCTATCCATATTTTGCCCAGCAGAGTGGTTCTGACTGTGGTGCCGCCTGTTTGGTAATGGTATCTAGCTATTGGGGAAAACGGTTTAGTGTGAATCGTTTGCGAGATATCGCTAATGTAGACCGTAATGGTGCATCACTGCGGGGATTATCAGCAGCAGCAGAAAGTATTGGCTTTTCTACTCGTCCGGTTAAAGCTAGTCTTGACCAGCTAGCCAAACAAAAACTACCAGCCATTGTTCACTGGGAAGGTAAACATTATATTGTTGTTTATCAAATAACCAAAAATTCCGTTATTGTTGCTGACCCAGCCATTGGTCAACGTACCCTCAGCCACCAGCAATTTAAAGCAGATTGGAGCGGTTATGCACTGCTGCTACAACCGACTGCGTTACTCAAGGATGCTAAAGAGACCACTACTACCTTCTGGCAATTCTTTGAGTTAATGAAACCCCATGGGGTAGTGGTGCTCGAAGTGTTTATCGCTTCCTTATTTATCCAGATATTTGGATTAATTACACCTCTATTTACCCAGCTAATTTTAGACCGAGTCGTGGTGCAGCGCTCTGGGCTAACCTTAATGGCGGTAGGGTTAGGGCTACTGATGTTTAGCCTATTTCGAGTCGCGATGATGGGATTGCGGCAATATCTACTAGACCACACGGCTAATAAAGTAGATGCAGCGCTGATTGTAGGATTTATTCGCCATACACTGCGGTTGCCTCTTTCGTTTTTCGAGTCCCGCTATGTTGGTGACATTATATCACGAGTCCAGGAAAACCGCAAGATTGAGCAGTTCCTGACCGGTGAAGCCTTATCAATTCTGCTGGATTTACTAACGGTATTTATCTATGTAGGATTGATGTTTTGGTACAGTTGGAAAATGGCGTTATTGGCCTTAGTGATTGTGCCGCCATTTTTCCTACTAGCCTTAATCGCGACACCGTTTTTACGGAAGATTTCCCGGGAAATATTTCAGGCTTACGCCAAAGAGAATAGCTATCTGATTGAAACCCTTTCTGGTGTCCGAACGGTAAAATCAACAGCAGTAGAACAAACAGTACGTTGGCATTGGGAGGAGTTATTAAATAAGGAGATAAAACAGGGATTTACTGGGCAAGTTATCAGCAATCGCCTCCAAATTTTCAGCAATGGGATTGAAGCCGTGGCCACAACAGCCCTACTCTGGTATGGAGCGTGGTTAGTAATTCAAAATCAGCTAACGATTGGGCAATTAGTGGCTTTTAATATGCTGCTAGGAAATGTGATTACTCCCTTCCAGCGGTTAACCGTGTTATGGAATGAATTCCAGGAAGTAGTAATTGCTATGGAACGGATTAATGATGTGTTGGATGCTGAACCAGAGGAGGATTTGCAGCAGCAGGCGCGTCAATCGTTACCCCCAATTAAAGGTCACATTTGCTTTGATAAGGTAACCTTTCGCTATCACCCAGAAAGTGAGATAAATGTACTGGAAAATCTTTCCTTTGAAGTGAAACCAGGACAAATGGTAGCCCTAGTGGGACGCAGTGGGTCTGGGAAAACTACGATTTCTAAATTGATATTGGGATTGTATCCTCCTACGGATGGTAAAGTCTTAATTGATCAACTCGATATTACGAGTTTGTCCTTAGGGTCTTTGCGATCGCAAGTGGGAGTAGTAGACCAAGATACGTTTTTGTTTGGTGCAACCATTCGGGAAAATATTAGCTTAGGTCATCCCGCTGCTAGTTTAGACGAGATTATGGAAGCAGCACGATTAGCGGGTGCTGATGAATTTATTAAACAGTTGCCCATGGGCTATGAAACCCAGATTGGGGAAGGGGGAGGAATGTTGTCTGGTGGACAACGGCAACGGATTGCGATCGCAAGAGCTTTATTAGGGAATCCTAAGTTATTAGTTTTAGATGAAGCCACCTCCCATTTAGATGCCGAATCCGAACGGATTATTCAGAATAATTTAAATCAGATTCTCAAAGGGAGGACAACATTAGTCATTGCTCATCGCTTATCTACAGTCCGGAATGCGGATTTAATTTTAGTGATGGATAGAGGAGTATTGATTGAGAGGGGAACCCATAAAGAGTTAATGGCAAAACGGGGACATTATTATTATCTGAATCAACAGCAATTTAAGGCTGATGAAATTGAGTGATGAGTTATATAGCAATTCTCTCTCCCATGAAGGACAAAGGGATCCCCCTAAATCCCCCTTATTAAGGGGGACTTTCAGGCTGATCAGCGTACCTCATAAATGCAATAAACGCTATAAAATAACGTCTAACAGTTTTGAGCAATAACTAATCACTAGTTACCTACTCCCTACTCCCTACTCCCTACTCCCTACTCCCTACTCCCTACTCCCTACTCCCTACTCCCTGTTTTATTTGCTAAATCACTAATTACTAATCACTAAACCCATGCCAAATACATTAAACAGACAAGTAAACGGAGATCCTGCCACCCAACAACACCAAGAAACCTTGACTTCTCCAACACCAGCTTCATCTCGGGATGATTGGTCTGAGGCCACTCAAGAACTACTCGATAGTTTACCCCAAGTTTGGACAAGGGGACTGATGTACTTTCTAATCACATTTGTTGGCCTGATTTTGCCCTGGGCTATACTATCTCAAGTAGATGAAACCGGTACGGCTAGGGGACGACTAGAACCGAAAGGAAACACGGTGAGGCTGGATGCAGCTGTGGCGGGAACCGTAGAATATATTAAGGTAAAAAAGGGAGATAAAGTAGACGCTGGACAACAGTTATTAGTATTAGAATCTGAGTTAGTTAATTCAGAGCTAAGGCAAGTACAAGATAAGTTAAAAGGTCACTTAAATCGCTTGTCTCAGTTAGAGTTGCTGAAAAATCAATTAGTGGTAGCATTGGCAACTCAGCAGCAACAAAATCAAGCTCAAGTGTTGGAAAAACAAACACAAGTAGACCAAGCGCTACAGAATCTGGAGGCTCTGAAGAATTCCTATGATTTACAACAAGAAGAAAAGTTAGCTCAAGTTAATCAGGCGCGTCAGACCTTTAAACTTAGTCAAAAGTCTTTTAATATAATTGAGAATCGTTTGGATAATGCTGAGCGGGAGGTGAACCGTTACAAGGATGCCTATCAAGAAGGCATTGTTTCGGAAATCCAAGTAGTAGATCGGGAAGATTTGCTACAGGAGAGGCAACGGTTGTATGAACAAACCAAGTCAGAGATTGAGCAGAGTAAGTTACGTCTAACTGAACAACAGAGTAGTTATGAACGAAGCCTTCGACAAGCGCGAGCAGAGATTGAACAGGCACAGTTACGACTAAAGGAACAACAAAGAAGTTATCAGACTCTGAGCCACTCGGGTAAATTAGCGCTGCTGAGGGTGGAGGAACAATTGAAGAATTTGGATACACAAATAACTACCCTCAATTCAGAAATTGCTCAAAGTAAGGGTGAGATTAACTCGTTGCAGCTTCAGTTAAAGCAACGAGTATTAAAGGCACCGGTCAGTGGTACGGTGTTTGAATTACCGATTCAAGCCGCTGGAGCGGTAGTTCAGTCAGGAAGTATGGTGGCGGAAATTGCACCCTCAGGTTCGGTGTTGGTAATTCGAGGGCAGATGGCAACGACTGAAAGTGGTTCTTTAGAGACAGGAATGCCAGTGAAGCTTAAATTTGATGCCTATCCCTTTCAGGATTATGGAGTCGTAGCAGGAGAGTTAGTAGACATTTCTCCTACTACCTCTGAGGTGGATACTCCTAATGGTAAAAGAGCAGTTTATGATTTAGAAATTGAACTGAAGCAGGATTGTATAGCTTCGGCTGATAAGTGTATTCCCTTGCGTCCTGGAGATACGGCCATGGCTGAGGTGATTGTGCGCCAGCGTCGGATTATTGATTTTATTCTCGATCCCTTTAAGAAGTTACAGCAGGGAGGGTTGAAGTTGTAGATGTTGGGTGCATTTCATATTTGTAAATCTATAACTAAAAGAAGTGTGGTGAGGGTGGGGAGGGTGGGGAGAGGGGGAGATAGGGAGATGGGGAGAGAGGGAGATAGGGAGATTGGCGAGGACATCGTT
>NZ_JAAHHM010000059.1:0-43141 GCF_010692445.1 Moorena sp. SIO3E8
TCGGCCAACAAATAATTATATTGAGCACACAGCATAGACAGCCAATTGTCTATCTTCGCCTTTTGCTCTTTTGTTGGTTTTAACCGGTATTGGTACGCGATTATCATTGACTTGCTCTTTGGCTTATTGACCTACTATGATTATAGCAAATGTATCTACAAATAGTAATCCAAAATTAAATATAAAAAAATAATAATCAGGATTACCGATTTTGAAAAAAGACAGTTGATACAAGAGGAAAAGCGGCGCGGGATGACTCAATCCTAATTAATTAGGAGCTTGATAGCTCGCTTCCCTGTTCCGAGAGATCCTGTGCAAAATTCATCCCTGGAGACGAAACCTTAGATAGTCGAGCTTTATTACATGCATATTTAACCCTTTTGCGCATAACCGACTAACCATAAAAGCTCCACTATCTTACGGTAACTTTAAGCACTCATGCTGCGCATTGAGTGTGGGGCTTCTTTGGCCGGAAAGCTAAATTAGCAGTGATTGCGGATAATTTAGACCGGATTGTGCCAGTTATCCAAGAGAGTAACCAAACTAATCATGAAGAAATTTTTTTAGACCGTAATGAACAATTAAAAGGATTAAAGTGCCATATTGTCTACACAGTTCCGATTTCAATGCTTTACTCCAAGCGAACTAATGATTTGCGAGACATCTATGGTGATGCCCAGGTGTTACCGATGATTATGGTGCGAACTAAAGAGGGTAACCTCTATCAGCCTGGATTCAATAAAGTTAAAGAAGTGATTAGCAAGCGAGTCGGTCAATTTGCTCCCACTCGCTCCCTAGAAACTGACATATTTGAAAGTCCAGAAGCCTTAGAGCGCTTGTGTCTTATGAGTGGCGGTCATGTGCGGAATTTGCTATTAGAGACTGTTTATAAAGAAAGTATAAAAAAAGCTTACTTAAATTAATTGCTAATGTAAGATTAACTAACTATTCTCAAATTATGCATAAATGAAGCGGAAACCTTATCCCTCCGACTTAAGTGATAGTGAATGGAAAATAATTGAACCTTTATTGCCTAAACCATTACCAAGAGGACCAAAAGCGAACGTAGATTTAAGAGAAGTAGTCAATGGTATTTTATACTTGTTACGAGAAGGATGTTCCTGGCGAGCTATACCTCACGATTTACCCCCTTGGCAGACAGTTTCGAGTAAGCAAATCGCCTTTTTTTATACTATTGGGTTTAATAATAGAAAAACAGGGGCGAAACCGCTGCCACTCGGGAGCTTCAGCTAACCTAAAAATTGAAAATGAAACAGCCCTGCGCGGTCTTGGGGGTTTCCCCCATGAGCGACTGCCGTGGTTTCCCCCGGAGACAAAACCTGATTACGTTGAGCCTTTATGGTTGGTAGGTTATGCAGAAAAGGGGTAAAACTTATTGATTAAGGCTCAACTGTCTTAACGGTAAATTCAAACCATGAGCGACTGCATCAAGACAATGAGTGAAGCCATGATTTATGCAGCAATGGTTCGTTTGATGCTGCGACGTTTAGAACAAACCTTTTATCTTTAATATTTGTTTTATAAACAGTCTCTAAATAAAAATTTCAGTATAAATTGTAACAAATTATAACTAAATATAATATAATTTATTTTAACTATAATGACTGAATTTAGTTCAATTGGTACAAACATCCCACAACCTAATTTATTGACAATTGTTCAAAGCTTAATAAGGATAAAAAAATTTATTGAAGGAGGAGAATTAACGCAAACCTTGAAAATATTTGGCGATATATACACTAATACAGCCATATATGAGCTAGAAAATATTAGTAATATTAACCCTAAAGATAAATCAACTATTTTCAGAATAGTTTTAGATAAATTAGTTTTAGCACATTTGTTATACTATAAAGCTCGACTAAAACGAGGTGAATATATTAGTGCTTATCGAGCAAGCATTTGGCTTAGTTCTTATGAGGCTAATCAAAAGGATTTAAATATTTGTTGTTTAATAGCGATTCTACGTATTTATTTAGAAGATGATATTTCAATGGTAAAAACAGCACTTATTTGGGCTGCTTGCGCTCTTAAAAAAGTAGCTATTGAAGAAAATGGTCTTGGAGATTCATATATGAAAATCTCAAATTTTAAAAAATTTGGACTAAAGTTTACTAGTTTAAGCTCAAGAGTCATATTAATTCCTGCAGCAGGCATTGCTTCTTTTAACCCTTTATTTTATAAAGCTATGAATGATAGGATTAACTTTGACACTAGTTATCAAAGAATGGATGAAAGGGACTTTATAAACTTTACGAGGAGTTTAAAATTAAAATTAACCCGACCTATAAGAAAACTATTACTAGATATAGATAAAAACATACCCGATTTTTTAGCTTTAGATGATACATTCATAGATGATAGATTTAAAGCTATATTCTATAATTAAAATTCAAAGATGAAGGAGAAAGACAGTGTTGGTACGATGTTCATCCCCTGATTAAAGGGATTCGAGAATTTAAAGACGCCTATGCTCAACTAGACTCACAGCCGTAAGGTAGCCAAAAGGTAGGTGGGTTCATCTCCCTATCTCCCTATATCCCTATCTCCCCACCTCCCCACACTCTTCCCCCTACTCCCTACTCCCTGCTCCCTACTCCCTGCTTCCTTACAACTAATGGTCAACTTTACAGATGCGGACGAGGATTTACCGCCAGCGAGTCCAGAAGAACAATACCAAGACTTACTCCGTGCCCTCCGAAGGCGCAGAGGTTTCGGATTATTATTTGTCCGTTGTTCTCCCGTAGAAGCAGAGAAGTTGGTTAAGCAGGTTAAGCAGGATTTATCTCAGAAAACAATAGAGATGTTGCGCTTCGAGGAACCGATTGATAATTTATACGGCATTGTTCAGGATATCCCCGACCGCAAGCAGATCAATTTTTTATTCATCCAAGGTCTAGAATATTCGTTTTATAAGTATGAAGAGACGAAACGTCAGCAGGGATGGGATAGCGAAGCAATTTATTCCTATAGTTGGAAAGGGGTTCCTCATATTTTAAATCATCTCAACCAACACAGAGAACGGTTTCGAGATGATTTTAAGATTTGTTTTGTATTTCTATTACGGCCATTTGTGCTGAATTACTTTATCCACCGTGCTCCCGACTTTTTTGACTGGCGTTCTGGTCTGTTTGACTTTCCTAGCAAATCAGAGGATTGTCAGCAAGAAGAGTTTCAGCATCAGTCTTTGAATCCTGAAGAACGAAGTAAACAAATTATCGCTATTCAAGAACGCCTGGAAGCAGAGCATCACACTCCTGAAGAGCAAGCCGATTTACTAGTTGAACTAGGAATGCTACTGGTTGCTGCCCAAGAGTATCAAGACGCGATCGCTAACTTTGACAAAGCTTTGGAAATTAAACCGGATGATCACCAAGCTTGGTACAGCCGGGGGGTTGCCCTATCGATATTAGGACGTTTGGAAACAGGGATTGATTCCTTTGACCAAGCTTTGAAAATTAAACCGGATTACCACGAAGCTTGGTACAACCGGGGGCTTGCCCTATCGGATTTAGGACGAAATGAAGAAGCGATTGAATCCTATGATCAAGCTTTAAAATTTAAACTGGATAACTACCTAGCTGGCTATAAACGGTGGGTTAAAAAATTATTAGTTTTAGAAGCAAATAAATCAGGAAGTGAATCATTTGACCAAGCTTTAACAAGTAAATTAAATGACCATAAATATTGTAACAAACGGGGGGGAGATCTATTGGAATTAGGACGAAATAAAGCAGCGATTGATTTCTTTGAACAAGCTTTGATAATTAAACGAGATGACTACGAAGCTTGGAACAACCGGGGGGTTGCCTTATGGAAATTAGGACAAAAACAAGCAGCGATTAATTCCTATAACCAAGCTGTGAAAATTAAACCCGATCTCCAAGAAGCTTGGAACAACCGAGGAGTTGCCCTATTAGAATTAGGAGAAAATAAAGCAGCGATTAATTCCTTTGATAAAGCTATTAAAATTAAACCCAATGACGGCCAAGCTTGGTACAACAAAGCTTGCTTTTATGCTTTACAAGGAAATGTAGGCTTAGCCCTTGAAAACTTGAAACAGGCCATTAATCTCAATCCTGAAGAATATCGAGAGATGGCAAAAACTGACTCAGATTTTGACAGCATTCGCTCAGATCAGCGATTTCAGGGGTTGATTGATATCAAGTCGGGAGTCGGGAGTCGGGAGTCGGGAGTCGGGAGTCGGGAGTCGGAAGTCGGGAGTCGGAAGTAGGGAATAGGGAATCGGGAATAAAAACGTGTCTTAACCTTTACTTCGACTGCTATCAATAGACTTCTTGCAGAAGTCGGGAACAGGGAACAGGGAACAGGGAACAGTGGACAAGAATTGACGCAAACACTATTAGAAAAACACTTTTGCAAGAGGTCTAATTGAGGAAAAGACTATTGCTCCTGTGAAACACCACAATTACATCGCCATTATCAAATCCCTATTACCAATTAACAACTCTAACAATGGGTGTAGAGGAAGAATTGCTAATACCAATATTAAACTATACTCTTGCTCCCCATCTCCCCATCTCCCTATCTCCCTATCTCCCCATCTCCCCATCTCCCCATCTCCCCATCTCCCCGCGCCCCCGCCCCGCGCCCAGCTCTATCGCTTATTCCAATTGCCGTTCCGAGGGTGTTATGGTGTCCATCAAGCCTTCAAACGTACCAGAATTGACGATAAAATACAACAATCCACCAAACACTAGAAGAGCTAGAAGCATGGAACAACCGCGCATATAGTTCTCCTCCTTTAATTGATGAGCACTATCAGCATTCCACAAGGTTGTCACCTTAGCGGACAGGCAATTACCGTAAAAGCAACAACCCTGCGGGGTTAAAAGCAACAGAGTTAAATAGGTTTAAACCTAATATTTTCCGCTACTGAATTAATTGTAATTAATTATGGTCATCAAATACCATTTTTGTATCAATTTTTCATTAACTGTGTAACGAAGTGTGAAAACCTATCGTCAGCTATCAGCTATCAGCTATCAGCGTCGAAGTCTGTGCCAAGCTGTTCGGTGTAGCGTGCGCGTAACACATATGCTTACATCTCAGTTCCCTGGCCTTTTGGCCTTTAGGCCACGCTACGCGAACGGCCACGCTACGCGAATGCCCAAGGGAGGAATTCATAGTCTTTGGCTTTGAGTCCGTTGAACTCGTCAGCCGAATAGCTTGTTTTAAGCTGACAGCTAACAGCTGACAGCTGACGGCTTACCTAAATACTTTGCCAAGAGGTATATTAGATAACAGATTTACCGTCTTAGTCACAGGATTTTTCACAAATCGATTATGATTGCTATATTAGCGGTTTCACAAAATACTTAATTTTAATAATTTATTAATTAAATCTTTATATTATGGTAATTGGTGAAACCAGATAGGGCTAGAAAAGATAGTGTAACTAGTTAATCACTAAATAGTTAACCAGTAATTAGTTAACACTAAACTAAATAGTTAAAATTTAAATCTACGACATATAGTCTAAAAAATCAGCAATATGTCGTAAAAATTAGCAATTTTGAAAAGATAGGCTGGTTTTTAATTAAAATTTGAGTTAATTTAATTCGGCAATAAATCTGATTGATCAACCAAAGCCGTTGATGCGATCACAGTGGTGGGTATTTCATAGTTGTATTACTGTATTTCAGAGTGTATTTCGAGTAGTAAATGGAATTCCTTGAACTAATGAAGGGTGTTTCTCTAGAGCCAACTGACAATTCACTTAGAATTGACCTGAAGGATGCCAACTTAAGGGGTGCTGACCTCAGGGGTGCTGACTTAAGGGGTGCTGACCTCAGGGGTGCTGACCTAAGTGATGCCAATCTTAACGGTGCCCTGCTCAACGGAGCTGATTTGAGTCGTGCCTACCTCAGATGTGCGGATCTCAGTGATGCCAACCTGAGTAATGCCAACTTGATGGGTAGTTACCTCAGTCGTGCTGACCTCAGTCATGCTAACCTAGGTGGTGCCAACTTGAGTAATGCCAACCTGATTGGTAGTCGAGTAGACAGTACTCAGTTTGGAGATAACTTCGGAATTTCTAAGGATATCAAGGATGACCTAAAGGGACGAGGGGCAATCTTTTTTGAGGAGTCTCCGAGTCTACGTTCTGGAATTCTTGTCTGTTCCTGACCAAGCCATGGGCAGCGCTATACCAAATACTAATTACGACTTAGCCCTCTCAGGGATTGTCCTTGCAGGAGGGCTAAGCTCTCGTATGGGTAGGGATAAAGCCTTGATTCTGGTTGAGGGTGTCCCGTTATTGCGCAGAGTGTGTGATGTTGCCCTCAGCTGTATTGCTCAAGTCTCTGGTCAAGTCTCTGGTCAAGTCTATATCGTCACTCCCTGGCCAGAACGATACGTGGATATCTTACCTGAGACTTGTCGTGTCATTCAGGAAGTTCCGTTACCAGCAGAGACCACACCTCATGGTCCTTTGGTAGGATTTGCTCAAGGATTAGCTCATGTTGAAACAGATTGGGTACTGTTACTGGCTTGTGATTTACCCCAATTAAGAGCAGAGGTTGTGCAAGGTTGGCTCAAGCAGTTGGAGCAGACTCGGGAAAATGCGATTGACCAAAGGTCACGCTACGCGAACGCACTATTGCCACGAAATCCCAAGGGCTGGGAACCCCTGTGCGGCTTTTACCGACGCGAGTGTCTACCGAGTCTCACTGAGTTTATCAATCAAGGGGGACGGTCATTTCAGCGTTGGTTGGCCCAGCATCCAGTACAGGAGTTGCTAGTCAGTGACACTAGGCCATTTTTTAACTGCAATACCCCTGCTGACCTAGAACAGTTGGAAATACAGAATTAAGGGGTGCGGATAAAACTGGAAGTTCCTAGTTGTTTGATAGCAATTCTCTTTCCCATGAGGTACAAAGCGATGCAGCGCGGTCTTGGGGGTTCCCCCCATGAGCGACTGCATCAAGAAGGGATCCCCCTAAATCCCCCTTAAAAAGGGGGACTTTGAGGTTGAGAAGTGTACCTCATACATGCAATAAACGCTATAACTATTTTTTTTATAAGCTGGTGACAGGATTCGAACCCGCGACCGGCTGATTACAAATCAGCTGCTCTACCAACTGAGCTACACCAGCAATCTTTTTTAGTATAACACCTAACACAACAACCAGTATAACACTAATTATAATAGTAGGCAACGGGTTAAGTATAACACGACTAGTGACTAAGGATCTAGTTAAAGCTAAACATCACCCCAGACCCTAAACGCCACACTCCATAATCACGCTGGTGATCGGGTGATCTGTAGCAATATTTTTTGAAGGTCCTAGTCATATCCTACCAACGCTGACCCCAACCGTTACAGCACGGGACTGATAGCTCCCCAGACCCGACCCTAGTTAACTTGCGCTCTTGGTTAGGGAGAAAGCTACCTATCGATTGGGTGTGCAGAAAGCTTTCTATTACAATTTATGGAATAACATATAGTTTCTTTTTATTTGTGTTAATTTATGTTTATTTGGGTAAAAACCCAGAGTAAAAATTATTATTAATGATATGGCTAAAGTAACCGTAACTCTCTATATGGAAGAAAAAGACAAAGAAGCGCTTCAACGATTGGCAGATGCCGAAGAGCGCTCCTTGTCCCAAATGGCAGTACTAATTCTTAAACGAGCAATAAAAAAAGCTGAGCAGGCAGGAGACATACCACCCAAGGACTAATGAGAGAAGGGGTAACAGTGTGGGGTGTAGGGTGTGGGGTGTAGGGTGTAGGGTGTAGGGTGTAGGGTGTAGGGTGTAGGAAAAACTTTTTTTTGGAACTAAGGCAATCATTGTCTTAATGCACTTGCTCATGGGGATTTCCCCCTGTTCCCTTGCTGCATCGCTTCTGGATTTATGTGTACAGCTACCCCACACCCCACACCCCACACCCCACACCCCACACCCCACACTTTCACCCCCTCAGTTCCTATCCTATATCCTTGAGACTACTAAACTTCGTAATCCACTGCGATGACGTCTCCTTGGATAGGTTTGATATAGTTCTGGACTACTTCCTGGTGGGCTGGGTGATCAGTATAGGTACTCAGAGCGTCGCGATTGACCAGTTGCACTCTCAAAGCATGCTGAAATCCCTGAGACCTCTGCGAAAAGTTCTCTCCACAGGACAGTTCTAGAATCTCAGGAATTTGGTCTTTCAGAGCCAGGAGTCCATTGATAGCCAATGCGATCGCATCCGGTGAAGCGTCTTCTTTCCACTTGAACAAAACAATATGCTCGATCATCTTTACTTAAAAGTTCCTAAATTACCATTACCACAGGCCAGGTGGTAAACACAAAAACAATTACTGTACTCAGAGCCAGCAAGCCTTCAATTAAATTGCCAATTAGCGACCCTACTATAATACCCACACTTGCTTTTAAAGCTAGGTTGGTTCGTGACGCTAAAGTCCACTCACTCCGATAGAGAAACTCCCAAGACTCCCACAAGCATTAACCCAATTAGCACCCAGTAGAGAATTACAAGATTCATCACATTAGTAAATGTTCAGATTAAACACCGATTTCAGAACCTAATCATTCCACAATTAGGTCACATTCTCAATATCAATGGTTTTCTGATCTGCCTCAATCAGTACCTGCTGCATAATCGGTGAAAGGTTTTCATTGAGCCGTCCAGAACGAATAAATTCGGCGTAGGTATCAGCTTCAATATCTAACATGGTTTCTTGAAGTTGCTCAAGCTCAACAGTTTCGAGTTCAGGGTGGTTACTCCGTAACTCCTTAATTTCATCGTTAATCGTTGTCAGTTGGGTATCGATAAGTTTGGTTTGATAGCGCCACAGGTCTGAATCTATTTCTGTGGTCTTTAAGCCCTCCTCAAGATAATTTCTGACCCGATTCAGGGCGATGCGACGGGCAAGGACTTCAGAATATTGCTGACGTAGGGGTTGGTCACCAATTAAATTTAACTTTTCGAGAAACCATCGAGTGGTTAACCCCTGGACTAGCAGGGTAAACAGTACCACGCCAAACACAGTTTCGATAATATCTTGTCGTCCTTCTAACACAACTGGCACACTTAAGGCCAGAGCAATGGAAACCGAACCTCGCAAGCCACCCCACCATAGGACGGTTTGTTCCCGCCAACCAATTTGAGAGTTGGCCAAGATATTGCTGAATGCGCCCAAACCATAAATTGCGATCGCTCTGGTGAGTAGTACAGCCAAGATAGTAACCGCAATTAATTTGATATTTTGCCCTAAACTAGCTATTTTAATTTGGTCACCAATCAGTAGAAAGACAATCGAGTTCACAAAAAAGGCTAAAAAGTCCCAAAACTCAGAGACAATCAACCGGGTACGGGGGTTCATACCAATGCGGGAGCCAAAATTGCCCAAGATCACCCCAACGGTGACTACCCCAATCACACCGGATCCCCCTAGTTCCTCCACAATTAAATAAGTGCCATAAGCAGAAACCAAGGTCAGGGATTGCTCCACCAGGGGTAAATCAAAGCGTTGGGTGGCGTAGGAAATCCCAAAACCAATGATGCAACCGATGCCAATCCCAATCCCCACAAACCCTAAGAAACGGGCAACACTAGTGGCAATGGAAAATTCTTCTAGTCCTAGGGGTAGTCCGACTAATAAACTAAAAGCAACCACTGCTACCCCATCATTAAATAGGCTTTCCCCCTCCATCAGAGTTTTCAGCCGTTTATCCGCACCCAATTCCCGAAATAGGGCAATAACCGAAACTGGGTCAGTGGCAGAAAGACTGGCTCCAACCAATAAAGCAATGGTCAGGGGTAGTCCTGTCAGCTGATTGATAGCAAAGGCAATGCCAACTACGGAAATAATTACCCCAGCGATCGCAAATAGACTCACCGGTACCAAATCCCGTCGTAAGTCCCGCCAGCGGATATTCCAAGCGGCTTCAAAGAGTAGGGGGGGTAGGAAAATTTCCAGAATCAGTTCTGGTGATAAGTTAACCAGTCGGACATCCACAAAAGCCAACCCTAACCCGACAATTACCAGTAATAGGGTGTAAGGAATTTTACGGAACCAGGAAAAAATCCTAGATAGGGTTGCCACACTCAAAGACACCGACAGTACTAGGAGAAACTGTTCAAGGTTTTGCTTAATGACGACTTCGCCAACAGTGGACTCTAGGGACATACAGAAACTCCAAGCTAAACTCAAAGGGGAAAGCCTCCTGCCCGTGGATAAAATCACAGGAGTTTTCGGTTTTCCCCTTACCAAGCAAAATTAGTGATGAGTCAGGGAAATCAAGACAAACTCAAATTGATGGTAGTAGACGATGAGTCTGACAACTTAGATCTACTTTACAGAACCTTCCGCCGAAAATTTCAAGTTTTCAGAGCTAATGATGCCATAACCGCCTTAGATATTTTGGACACCGAAGGAGAGATGGCGATTATTATCTCAGATCAGCGCCTAGGGGGAATGAATGGAACAGAATTCTTAAGCAGGACAGTAGAGCGTTTTCCAGATACAATTCGCATCCTGTTGACTGCCTACACAGATATAGAAGATTTGGTGGCAGCAATTAACTCAGGTCAGGTCTATAAGTACATCACAAAGCCTTGGCAGGGTGAGGAACTAAAAGCAGTGGTGCGACAAGCTGCTGAAACTTACCAAGTCCTAAAAAAAAGAACCAGGGAACTTTCTCGGGCATTACGACGGGAAGAATTGTTCAATATGGTGACAACGGCAATTCGAGAATCCCTAGATTATAGTAGTCTACTGCAAAAGGTAGTGACCACCATGGGTCAAGCCTTTGATGCTACCGGTTGTATCCTGCGACCGGTAGAGTTCAACCAACTCACACCAGAATGTTTCACCTACAAGGTTTCTGGGGATGGCAATACACCTCATATCCCTAATGCTGATTTGATGATACAACAGGTATTAGAGAAACCTGAGACTAAGTTGTGGCAAGAAACAAGGGATGGTCAGAATTCGGTGCATTTGATCGTTCCCCTACCGGACCAACAACAGATTTTAGGGGTGTTGTGTCTCTACCAGCAAGGGAGTGAAGGGTCTTGGAATAAAGAAGATATCCAGCTGATAGAAGCCGTTGCTAAACAAGCAGCGTTAGCGATTTCTCAGGCAAAACTACTCCAACGCACCCAGTTACAGGCTCAGCAGATGCGGGATGAACTAGATGTAGCTCGCCAGATTCAGAATAATTTGCTGCGTCAGAGTTGGCCAGAGATGGAACAGGTGAGAGTGCAAGCTCACTGCACCCCAGCGCGACAGGTTGGTGGGGATTTTTTTGAAGTCTATGTTCATCCCCAAGGAGATATATGGCTAGCAGTTGGAGATGTGTCCGGTAAAGGCGTACCTGCTGCCTTATTTATGACCAGTGCCATGTCGATGTTACGACGGGAACTTGCTCAAGAAACATCCCCAGACCCAAAAACAGTGATCCAAAATCTTAACCACATCATGTCAGATGACCTCTATCATACCAACTGTTTTATTACCCTGGTCTTGGCTCGTTATACCCCTGACAAGCAACAGTTGGTTTACGCTAATGCTGGTCATACCTATCCTATGGTTTGGTCTGATCACCAAGTAGTCCAACAACACTCAGAGTCAAAAACTCCAGAGCCGACTTACCTTCAGGCTAGGGGTATTCCCTTAGGAATTTTGCCAATTTGGCAGGCGGAATCAGGACATTTAAGATTAAATTCAGGTAGCATCCTGCTACTAACAAGTGATGGAATTACGGAAGCAACCCTGAATCCAGTGAATCCAGTGACAGGTTCTTCATCCGATGGGTCAACCAGCACCAGTTCTAGGCTTGAGTCATCCGGTCTTTGGCAGCTTCTGCTTCAGGAACCTGCTCCGTTTGACCTTAGTAATTTCTTAGCTCGGATTCGAGAGCGTACCAATCCGATTCAGGAAGACGACCAAACCCTAGTATCTCTGGAGATATTGTAGTGGATGAAAACAGAACTACAGATACCGAGTGACCTGAAGTTTTTGAGCATTGTCGAAAACTGGTTTCTAGGGATTTTGCAGGTTGAACTCGGAAATCGTGTTGATTGGCCTAGTCTATCCAATCGTTTGCGATTGGTGTTAGTGGAAGCTTACTCTAACGTAGTTCGTCATGCTCATCGGGATCAACCCAATTTACCGGTCTTGATTCGCCTAGAACTCAAAGAACGGGATATTGCTCTGGAGATTTGGGACTATGGTCAAGGATTTGACCCATCCTTTTATGAAGCACCGGATCCAGGTGATTTACAGGAAAATGGCTATGGCTGGCTGATTATCCATCGACTAATGGATCGGGTAGAGTATAACTTACAGGTCAATGGTCGGAATTGTTTGGAGTTGCAAGTCAGCTTAGCCCAGTAGCCCAGTAGCGGGAAAAGTATTTTTGGCGTTGCTAAATTGAAAATGCAATTGTTAATTAAGTTAATAATTAAGTTAAATTTCTGATTTAATTAAGCCCATTAGTTTGCGCTTTCGGCCATGAATAGTGATTAATTTATTACGATAATCTGACCATTCTTGTTCTTTATCCGAAGCAAGATAAGCATCACGGGCTTTTTTCAGCCATTCTACTGCTTCATCATAGTATTTTGCTTTCCCTGCATCCATAATTGACTCGGCGCGACGACAAGCATTACGAATTACCCAATCAGGATTGATTTCTATGGCTGCATCCATAACCCTTTGAGTTATTTCATGGGAATGATAATAACTATTATATAGAGTAGCGATGGCTTGATCAACTAATTTTTCATAGAGGTAAATATCAACTTTTACTTTTTCTTCACCCCAGCTATCATAAGTTGCTAAAGCTTCTAGTAATTCTTCCTTAATCGTTGACCAAGTATCTCCTGCTAATTTTTCTATTTTACGATAATCTGCAAAATTTGGTTGTGTTTTAAAGGCTGCAACTTTGGCTTTTGTTGCTAAAACATCATCCCCTACTTCTAAGGCAATTTCACTTGTAAAAATACTTAATCTATATTGACAACTGCCAGGTAAGCTTAAGCCAATACCAGCAATTTATAAAGCCTCTATTTGAGCATTTTGTTCCTCAACTAAGACAGTAGCAAGGGCTAACGCTTGTTCCATTGTAGTCATTTGTGACCGTGCAGCTTCCATGGCGAGGTCAAGCCGTTCTAAACGAACTAACATGATCAAATACTTGGTTAAAAGCCCTGTTGCTTGAGCTAAATAGAGATATTCTTCGTGGCGTTGTTGTCGTTCTAAAATTTGTAGTCTAATTAAGGCTAAATCCTCAGCGTAATCTGGTGGAAATCCTTCCCATAAACTAGTTGAAGTAATATTGCCTTGAAGTATCTGTTGTAATGGTGGATAGTCCCAACCTTGGTGTAAAGCAGCTCTGGCCATGTCAAAATAGCTACCCCACTCGTTTTGCCAAAATTCAAAATTTATATCTAAGTCTACTTTTTCCGCTTTAGCTATATCTGTACTGAGAATTGTTTCGCACCAAACAGTATTTAATTCACAAGCAATCTCATCATTTTCGATACCATACTCATCTACTAAATTCCAGTTTTCGATGCAAGACTCGGTAATAGCAGTTAGCATAGCGATGGCCTTTCGGCCACGCTACGCGAACGCATTCCAGGTATCTCCCCGTTGAGTATACATTTGAGCATCTTCAATTAAACTGGAAATCTCTTCTGTACCGATCTCTTCGTCCCAACCCTCTTCAATATAACGCACTGCATCTCTGAGACTATATCTAACTTTCGCTTTAATCCTATGAGCATCTACAGTAATTTGCCGTTGGGGGAGGGTTTCTGGGGATGATGTAGTCACATATAGGGGCGCAACCTGGTCAGCAAAATACTCAATATCATCCAGTAATTGAGGGTTATTGGCTACTAAATCTTGAATTAAAGTTTGTGTCTGAACCTCATTAAGGCGGTCTAAAATTTCCTCTAAACTAGGACGCTGTTCAATTAGTTCTGGTTGGTACAAGCATACTAATAATGTTGCTACAATATGTTTGCAGTATCCTCCATGATCGTAAGGACAACTACAATAACCGGTGTCTAAATCCTCTTCCTCAAAACCAATATTAATAGGTGCGCTTTCCGTTGGCGAATTTAATTCGCCACGGGTCGCACCTCTTGATAAGGGCGAATATCACTACCTTCAACTTCTGCTGTAATTAATTTCCCCCGTTGAACTACTCTTCTCACATGGCCATCGTGATAATAAGCTTGTCCTCTTTGCCAAGATTTACTACTGGCATAAGAACGAATAATTTCCTGGCTGATTTGTGGAATAGACATTGCTCTGTACCCTGGTATGTATGCTTTTGATCTAACAGCGATGGCAGGATGGAAGCACAATAGAAGTAAATGCCTCTTTTGACTAGATCAAATCAGTAGAACCTATCCCACTAATAGAATTTTAGTAATCCACATATGAATGGTGGCTAAGGTAAGAAAAGCATCGAACACAACACAAGCCGCGTTCCCAACGAACAACCCTACGTCGATATTTTCTTTGATACCAAGCAAAGCAACGTTAAAGTTGATACCGTGGGGTGTCCTCTTTTATGGGTCTACCTCGATGCTTCAATGACTGGTAAACTCTTTTTGGCAACTGTGGTCTAATACCTCTTTTTCTCAGTAGTGAACGTTTCTGCTTACAGTCGTAACCCTTGTCTGCTGCTAACACTCGGAATCTTTTCTTCGGACGCCCCCGTTTGCCCGTAAGAACCCTGATGCTATCGAGTAACGGTATCACCTGTTCCCTTTCACTTCCATTGGCTGGTGTGGTGCAATTGGCCTAAGGCATGCCATTACCCTCTGTGATGGTGTGTATCAGCACTCCCTTGCCAAAATATCCATAGGCTACTCCTTCACCTCCTCCCTTGCCAGGGGGAAAAAGAGCCGTCTACGGCTCCATAATCCCAGTTAATTAGACCTTGGTTGTGCGCGTACGCTAACACTCTATCTTGTATTTTTTCGAGAGTTCCATTTTCAAGCCATCGTTTCAACCATCGATGTGCTGAACTTTTTGATGCCCACTGTTGTCCTGTTGGTACATCACACCAGCGACATCCTGTGATTAAAATGTACAGCAATGTGTTTAACACGTAACGGAATGGCACATGGGGCATACCTCTACCTCGCTTTTGTGGTTCACGTCGGCTCGAGATTTTTAAACAGTTCCCATTCATAGTCACTTAATCCTTCAAATCTTCCTGGCATTTACCGGTTCAAGTTTTCGTTATCACTGAATTTTCACTCTATCAGGTATAATAGTGGGATAGGTTCGTGGTTTCCCCCACTCGCGCTTTGCATCAAGACAATGATGATTGTTAACGACAAATTAAGTATATTGTCTTATCCCCCACACCCCACACCCGGTCACCCCACACCCCACACCTGAGGTCTTTGTAAAAAACCTACCCTTATGAGAGTACTAGGGTTCCCCCTTCACACAAAGTCCAAAAGATACCTGCTACTGAACTATCAAAAGCGAAGGCTAGCTGCTGTTGGTTATTTTCTACAAAAACATTGCAATATCTACAAAGATGAGTTAGACTTTAAGCATAGATTTAATTCCATTAAAGATACTTTGTAACTTAAATTAAAGCCGATAACCAAGGTTTTGGTAGTTACGTTAATTGTCCAGAGTGGAGTTTCATTTATGCGCTAAGCCGGGCGTAGTCTGGGTTTAGCCTTGGGAGATACCCCCTGGCTGCAAATGCCAGCTTGCAAAGCGTGAGCCAAGCTCTTCGTTTTGTAGATTTTGGTAGCTAAAAAGTATCGGAAGACAACAACAGATAACTAGTTAGGGGTTCGGAGTAATACTCAATACGAGCCTGAGTTGAGTGAACTAGGTTTTGATGAGTTACCAGCACCCCTTTAGGCTTGCCTGTGGAACCGGATGTGTAGATCGCATAAGCCAAGTTTTCGGCTGTGGCATCGCTAACGGGATTTTGATTTTCTTCACTTTGGCTGGAGATTACCGTCCAATCTCTATCCAAGCTAACCACATCTGCCCCATGCTGTGGCAATTGAGTCACCAATTTTTCTTGAGTTACCAGCAGCGACACTTGAGCATCGGATAACATGAAAGCTAAACGTTCTTGGGGATAGGTTGGATCTAAGGGCACATAAGCGCCACCAGCTTTG
Source organism: Moorena sp. SIO3E8 (assembly GCF_010692445.1). Lineage (NCBI taxonomy): Bacteria > Bacillati > Cyanobacteriota > Cyanophyceae > Coleofasciculales > Coleofasciculaceae > Moorena > Moorena sp. SIO3E8. The sequence goes on from NZ_JAAHHM010000059.1 coordinate 16,175, forward strand.
AGAATACCCAGCAATCCCACGAGCATCTCCAGAGACCGCTCCACACAAATACCCACTAGCGTATCTGCTCCTACCCCCAGCGAGCCCAGATAGTGAGCCAGTTGATTAGCTCGTTGGTTTAGCTCCCAATAGGTTAGCTGCTCTCCTTCAAAAACTGCTGCTACCACCTCTGGGGTTTTCTCTACCTGCTCCTCAAATAGTTGATGGATACATTTATCCAGAGGGTATTCTACCTGGGTATCATTCCACTTCACCAGTAGCTGCTGCTCTTGAGCTGCACTCAAAAGTGGTAAAGTGGAGATACACTGGTCTGGATTAGCAACGACGCCCTCAAGCAAAGTCTGGAAATGCCCCAGAATTTGTAGATAGAGAACCAACAATGATATCTTTCTGCCCCGTCTAACGCAGTAAAATAATTTTAAATATAGCTATAATCGCGGTAAATAGAGTGATATTTTCACAGCTACAAAATTTAGTTCGCTCTATATAGAGCTGTTGCTCTAGTTGGAAAGCTTCCCTGGATATGATAACTGTATCAACTGGCAATTGCGGCTCACTTAAAAATTATTGTAAAACAGGTAGTTCGCCACTTAGTCGCTTTTGCCAGTAGGCTTGCTGTTCGGTTAAGCGAATGTCGATCAATTGTGTTTTCTAAGTACTCATGTCAAAAACTATCCCTAATTTTAAAGTAATTTTATAAAAATCTGGTAACCGTTAACCTTCTATTGGAAGGTTCAGAGCAAGCCATACTAATCAACCCTAGTAATACCATATTACGAGGATTTATGTAAATTCCATGAAGCGATTCTATAGAAATCCGATCTGATTTGTCAAATATATAGCAATTATATAACTGGTGAGGTACAAATATCTAGGTTTTAGGGAGCAGGGAGCAGGGAGCAGGGAGCAGGGATTAGGAAAGAGCCAAGAGTCAAGAGTGAAACAATCTTGTGTACCTCATGAGTCCTAGAAACGCTATAGTAGCCGAACCTATGCTCTAACCCAAGCCCTGCAAAGATTTCAGATTTTTAAGATTTTACAACTGATTTACGATTGCTATATCAAAAATCTTCATAGACAAGTTTGGCGCTCAGGGCAAACTGCTGGTATGGGCACTGCTGACCAAATCATAGTCTTTTTTTGCAAAGCGTTTAAATCAAATTATTTTCTATAATACCCAGGTTAATAGTCCCTATTGTTATAAATAATACTTGACAAAATAGAGGTTAAATGGATATAGCAATTTTACGACTTGTGAGGTAAACAATTTCTAGATTTTAGGGAACAGCGGATCTGGGAACAGGGAACAGGAACCCACCCCTAACCCCTCCCAAGAGGGGAATAGAGAATATAGAATAGCGATGCGCTGCATTAAGAGGTGCGACAATCAAGCGAATTTAATTCTTAATAGGTCAAGCGCACCTAAAAGGGAATCAACGTCAAAGAATGCTGTACCTCATGAGTCCTAGAAACGCTATAAGTCATGGGGATAGAAACCCCCTTTTGAACCAAACCCACATTTTGTATTGCCATATGTAGTATAGCAATCCGTGTAGGAATTGAGAGAATGTTTGTTCCCTGCTCCCTGCTCCCTGCTCCCTGCTCCCTGTTCCCTGTTCCCAGATCCGCTATTCCCTGTTCCCTTTGCTATATCATGGGAGAATTGCTATATCAAAATTGCATTATTAGTCATCAACAGGTTGAAACTAGAGACCAACTTAGCTCATTTAGACTCAAAATCATTTTATTTAAAATAATAAAAGGGAAACATTATCAAAAAATTCCTAACTATGACAATGAGCTATCTAGAGCTAAACAATCAAGGTCAAGTACTTCGTTTTTCTCTTGAGAAAGGATTTTATCGATTAGGACGCGATCGCACTTGGTCAGATTTCGATATTCCTGAAAAAGGCTGGACTATTGTCTCCCAACGCCATGCTTTTCTGCTTCAAGAGGGAGAGGATTATCGCATCTTTGATGGTGATGGGGCAAATCCCAGTACTAATGGACTATTTGTTAACCACACTCGCATCACTGATGGGTATCTTCTCAAACATGGTGCGGAGTTGACTATTGGACAAAATCCTCGGGATTACATTCGCCTCAGTTACTTTAATCCTGACCATAGTCAAGCAAGGGTGACGCCAAATAAACGGCAGCTTTCTTTGGCAAGTGTCCAAAAGTGGCCACTGCAATTGGGTCGTTCTCCTAATCCTGAACTTTCCGACTCTTGGCCATTAGATGCACCGACGGTTTCCACCCTTCACGCTACCCTTATCAAGATTTCCGAAGGCAATTATCAGATTAATAATTATAGCAGAAATGGTACCTTTATTAATGACAAGTTAATCCATAAACCTGTCTTACTTAAGGATGGTGATACGATTCGGATTGGTCCGTTTATATTACTGTTGAGGCAGGATACTTTAGAATTAGTTGACCAAGGGAATCAAATTCGGATTGATGCTGATAAATTGCTGCGCCAGGTTAACAATAAATTAGGCAAAAAACGCACTATCCTGAATCAGGTTTCTATGCCCATTGAACCAGGTCAGTTAGTGGCGTTGGTAGGAGGTAGTGGCACTGGGAAATCTACGTTACTGAAAACGCTATTAGGAATTGCACCAATTACTAATGGTACTGTATTTATTAATGGCCAAGATTTACGACAGCATTTTAATCAGTACCGGTCACAAATTGGCTATGTTCCTCAAGATGATATTGTGCATCGGGATTTAACCGTAAAAGAAGTACTAACCTATGCCTGTCAATTACGATTACCACCAGATACTGATGTGAAACAGGTAGTGAAGCAAACCTTGTCACAAGTGAAACTGGATTTTGTGAGAAACACTGTTGTGGGTAATCTGAGTGGGGGACAACGGAAACGAGTTAGCATTGCTGTGGAATTATTGGCTGATCCAAAACTGTTCTTTCTCGATGAGCCTACTTCTGGTCTAGATCCAGGACTGGATAAGGAAATGATGCAGCTATTGCGAGAATTAGCGAATCAGGGACGAACTGTGGTGCTAGTGACTCATGCTACTGCGAATATTGACGTATGCGATCGCATTGCCTTTATGGGTCGGGGTGGACGGTTGTGTTACTTTGGTCCTCCCACAGAAGCGATGGACTTTTTTAAGATGCCATCTCCAGACTTAAGATACTTCCCTGATATTTACCTGAAGCTAGAGCAAGGGGAAACACCGGAGGAACTTGAGCAGAATAGTGAAAACTGGAATAACAGGTTTCTCAGCTCACCTGCTTACAAGACTTACATTTCAGCCCACCTCAGTCCTGGTCAAAGGTTGCTATCGACGTCAATCCCTAGCAAAAGTGCTGGTATTCCTGTTTTCAAGCAACTCAAGCAACTGCTGTTGCTCAGTCAGCGCTATTTAAAACTAGTAGTGCGGGATATGCGAAGTCTTGCCCTAGCCTTACTAACTGCTCCGATTGGGATTAGCTTGATTATTCTGACCTTGTCAGGGCAAGACCCTTTAGCTCAACTGAATTCTCCAGAAATCACCCAAGCACCTCTAGCGCTACAGGTACTGTTTATTTTTACCTGTGCTGCCCTTTGGGTAGGACTATCTAGTTCACTCCAAGAAATTGTGAAAGAGTCCAGTATTTATGCCAGAGAGCGACTGGTTAATTTAGGGTTATTTCCCTATCTAGGTTCCAAAGTATTGATTCGTTCTGGCTTAGCTATTTTACAAACTATCTTGATTGTTACTATTGTGCTCTATGGGTTTAAGTCACCTACCTCTGAACTACTGGATTGGAAAATTGGCTTGGGAATCACTACTTTTTTAACGATTATCGCTGCTACCAGTTTAGGTCTGATGGTATCGACATTGGTTAAAAATGAAAGTGAAGCCAATAATACTATACCATTAATTTTGCTACCCCAGATTATTTTTTCTGGAGTTATTTTTAAACTAAAAGGATTAGCCAGTACACTATCTTGGCTGATGGTAAGTCGTTGGTCAATGGGAGCTTATGGTGCCCTGGTAAATGTGAATAGCATGGTACCAGAACAGTCTTCCAGGTTTGGATTAAAGCTTCCTCCTCCTCCCTTTGAAGCAACACCAGTTTATGATGCCACCTGGCAAAATTTGATTCTTAATTGGCTACTACTGTGCTTACACATAGCGGTTTATTTAATAATCGCTTTTAAATTACAGAAGCAGAAGGATATTTTCTAGAAGTCGGGAATCGGGAATCGGGAATCGGGAATCGGGAATCGGTAGGAGATGTAGGGTGGGCAGTGCTTACTTTTAGGATTGTCAGCTTTTCAATTGGTTTTATGCACTGCCCACCACAGAGATGTAGGGTGGGCAGTAGAAAGATGTAGGGTGGGCAGTGCTTACTTTAACGATTGTCAGCTTTTGAATTAGTCTGATGCACTGCCCACCAGAGGATTAATTTTATAGTTAATTTACTGTCGGTGGGCAGTGCTTAATTTTAGGATTATCAGCTTTTGAATTAGTCTGATGCACTGCCCACTCTACTGATATTGATTATTCGGGCTGCATGTCTCTCAAGATTGTGATCAATCAAGAAAATCATGCTTTCTGTGCGTGTCTTGCTTTCTGTTGCTGGAGTTTTGCCCACAACGCTTCTCGATCGGGTTTAGGGGGCATTGTTGCAATGCGAGCAAAGTGTTCTCGATTCCGCTGTTCCCAATACTGTCGGTTTTCCTGTTCCTCTTGCAAAATAGTTTGATACTCTGCTTCGACTTGGGTACGATTTTCTTCAATATATGATAGAGCAGCGCTTACTTGTTCTTTACTTAGGTTAAGAACATCCGCAATACACTTGGGTGGATACTGAGCCGTGACATAATCCATCACATCGTAGAGAGTGATACGTGTTCCGGCAATGGTTAATCCCCATTCTGTGCGGATTATTATAGCTGTCTTGCTATTAGAAACTGGAGCCATATATATCGCTTTCTTAATTGATATCTATATTTTAAGTGTTGGGCGGCTGTGGTTACCTTGGTGCTTTACGCCAACCATTTGCGATCGCTTCTGACTCCGTGCAAAACCACCTTTCTCCCTTGGATAGATCGATAACTGTCGATTCATAATCTTCCATGGCTGGAAGATGATACAACTTTTTGCCTGTTGTGACAGAAATATTGCCTTTTATCATACATCCTGGCTTCGTACTTGATGTGATTGATGAGGGAGAACGACTACGACTGAACTGGATTGTAAACAATGCCATAGCAGCTAGAATTACGACACCAAGAACGGTTTCGAGTAAATTTCTTTTCCTCGGTTTTCTTTTAGTTGGGAAAGGTCGAGGTGCAACACCTTGAATGGATGCTCTGGCAGCGCGTATTTTGCCATCGAGTTCAGTAACTTGCTCGTATAAAATCCTATCTCCAACCTTTGGGCGACGACTTGCTCCTTTCAAAGCACTGATATGTAAGAAAACGTCTTTACCACCATCATTCGGCTTGATGAAACCAAAGCCTCTATCGTCTTTCCAGGTTATCAGTTTTCCTTGATGTAGAACAGGTTTCATACAACAGTCTCATGAGCATGTTCATCATATTTTAGTTTTCCCAAATTCAATTCACTTGCCCGTTCCTTAGATTTCCGGGCGGGCAGGATGCCCGCTCTACTGATATTCATCCCGCCCCTCAGCAATGCAACATCTATTCCTAATGCTCCGAGGTCTAGTCAGCAAACCAGGACTTTAACCGAAAATAGGCTTTACGTATCACCCTCCAAGGATAGCGCAACCTTTCCAGATTCTTACGGTAGGTTAAAGTTTTAGGATGATTTGACCCTAACTTCAGTTCGGCAATCACCAATGCTTGGACATAGAGGGGTTTTGCCAGATCGTACCGCCCCTGAGAATGGTAGAGTGCTGCTAGGTTGTTGAGACTGGTGGCCACATCGGGATGCTCCTCACCCAGCCGCTGCTTCAACAGGTTCAATGCCTGTTGATAAAGGGGTTTTGCCTGATCGTAGCGCCCCTGATACGAGTAGACATTTGCCAGGTCGTTGAGACTGTTGGCTACATAGGGATGGTTCTCACCCAGGCGGCTTCTAGTTATCTCTAAACATTGCTGATACAAGGGTTCAGCCTGGTCATAGGTACCTTGACCGTAATAGAATCTTCCTAAGCCAACAAAGGGCCAGATTAAATCTTCATCCCTGAGCCAGTCAGTTAGAACTGTGGCAGCTTCGGCTAAATGAGGGATGGCGGGGGTAACTGCTGCAATCTGATCGCGAGTTGGTGTTTTGGGAATTTCTTCTGCCACAGCCGCCATTACCTGACAAAAGCTTCGCTTGTAGCTATCGGCCTCTGGTAATTGAGCCAGCTTGGTCTGGAAAAATTCTCGAATTAGTTGATGGAGCCGATAGGTTTGCTGTTCACTGAGTTGCAACAGATTACGATTGACCAGAAAGCGATTGGCCGTAGGCCACGCTACGCGAACGCGTAATTCTTCCAATTCTTCTTGTTCTTCTTCCCAGTCATCCTCATCTTCAGTTTCTCTAACACAAGACTCTACCAGTGACCAATCAAAAGGAGCTTGAGCAAACAGACTCAGACGACATCCTAACTGCTGGGCTTGTAGTGGCAAATCGTTCCAAGATAACTCAAATGCTGCTACTACACCCAACTGGTCTGTGATTTGCCCTTGTTTTTGATCAAGTAATGCCTGGGCTGCTAATTTTTGCTTCTTTAAACGTTCTTGAACTTTAGCGATAGTTAACCTCGGATGTAGATCTAAATATCCTCCTACTAACTGCAAACCCAAAGGTAGATAACCCAACCATTCACATAAGGCTTCTGCTTCGTTTAGTTCTTGCTCAATGCGCTCTTTGCCAACAAGCTGACGCAATAATTCTAAGGCTGAATCTCGGGATATTACATCCAGGTCAATTCGTCGGTAAGAATTCCCTGGACGCTGACGGCTGGTGATCAGTACTTTAAAGCGGGATTGGGCTGGAGGCAAATAGGGATGAATGGCTTGATAGTCTACTACATCATCCAGCACAATCAATACTGTTCCTTCTGGCCAATGCCCCCAGCAGTATCTTACCTGCTCGTTGAACTCTAGGTCATCTGGAATGGTTAATCCTAATTCCGTACGCCCAAAACTAATAAGTTGAGTTCCGAGATCTGCCCCCCGCACTGGCAGCCAGCACAAACCCCCAGGGTAGTTATGCTGATATCTCAGAGCATATTGTAGAGCTAATTCGGTTTTGCCCACACCACCCATTCCGGCAATGGCACAAATCACTAATTGATCGGTCTGTTGAAATTCCCGATGGAGCTGCTCAAGTTGAGGGTCCCTACCGACAAAGTTAGGAGTACCACGATTAGTAATGTTAGTGGGGGAATTTAATTTGTCCCATTTTTTTTTACCTCTATTCTATTAATGTTATCCAGCCAACCAGGAGTGTTGAGGCACTCCTTGATAAATCTCTTGACACCAAGATAGAGCAGACTGTTTTGAGACTCTGGTTTACATAGGTCAATGTGATTCTTTGGTATGGCAACCGGCTTCACTTTTTCAATGCCGGGGTTGGCACTATCTGGGTCTACCACCAAAATCCCTTTGACAGGCTGAGTTTCATAGTAGACCTTTGTGGCAATGCCTAAACTCCGGACATTTTCTCGATACCATTCATTTAATTCCCGTAACTGAGGGGAATGAGCTTTGAGTTCCTTTACACTTACGGTGGTTTGTGTCAGAACGCTAATATTATCAATTAAATTAGCGAGATGAGCCCCAGTGTGGGGAGTAGCCAGAAATACAATCCCTTTCGTCTGCTCAAGAATAGCTTGCTTTTGAAAGGTCAAGGCACTGTTGAGCATTTTTTTGACTAAAAGCCCGCCCATACTGTGAGCAATCAAGATTAATGGACGTTGGCCGAGCTCGTGGATATCTAACCAATCTAATAAATTACTAGCTTGATCGAAAAGGGGCATACTGCTGTGGTTTTTCCAGTTTGTGGCTTCAGCGCTATACCCAAAGGACCAGATGTTAACGCATAAATTATCTTTTCCTAACCAACCTAGCCAGTAGTCATCATTATCCCGTTTTCCCTGGGGATGCCACGTGCTTATCGCATCCCCTCCCAGCCCGTGAACAAACACCACATCGGCACTGGGCACTAAGTCCTGATGGCTTGAGATTTCGATTAAGCCCGTTGAATCACTCACCGATTACCCTCCAGTTATCTATATAGCTTTAACCATATGTAGATGCATGAAACCCAATCTCAATTTAGTCTAACAAAAAAAATCCAGGGAGTCGGAAATTTAGAATTTAGAATTTAGAATTTAAAATTACCTTTTTACAAAAAAAATACTTTATCCCATAAACGTACATATTATATCAATAAACCTCTTAAAAAAATATAAAATTCCTTGATAAAATAAAATATTATCGTTATGATTATAGTTGTAAACCTTAAAACGTTTTTTTTACTATGTCTGACAACTTCCGCCCTAACCCAGAAAACAATCCTGAGGAGATTACTCCTAGTAATACTCCTCAGGAACCTTCCAAAAAAAAATACCCGATTAAGCACATTCTGAAGGGCTCCCGCCGGGCAATAACCAACACCATCCATACCCTTTATGCACGAGGTTACGCCCAAGTTGACGAGTGGAGCCCCCTTCAACCAACTGAAATTCCTGGCGAATTCATCACGGTAATGACAAAATACTTAATGCTGGGTTAAGGGCTTAAATTTTGGGGGGGTTTCCCCCCCTGGCCAAAGGCCAATCACATCGGATCACGTCCGAATGGGTTTACAAAGTTGAGACATAAGTAACAATTCCTAGCCGTGGAACATAGTTCTGCGGCTATTTTTTTTGGTTAGCAGGTTTAAGGTTAGATGGTTGAAGGTTAGAATGTAGAATTAAGAATGTAGAATTAAGAATGTAGAATTAAGAATGTAGCTACAGTAGGGTGGGCAAATGGAAATGATTCGTGATCAAATTGCCAAACTTCCATAATTTGCCCACCCTACCTGACTACGATTTTTAGTGCGATCGCTCTTTACCCACTCTTGAGAGTGCTACAATTCAATCAATACGGTTTCACAAAAACAATCCATGACTAAATTAATCCAAGAAACCTTTGAGCAGATCGCACAGCTTTCGGAAGAACAACAAAACGCCCTAGCCATTTATTTACAAAAACACCTTGCTGAATTTTTGCAGCAAGCTGAAAGAGAGAAACGCATTGAAGAAGAAAATTATACACTTAACGACTTCAATGAAGAGACGCAACAAGCGATTATAAATATTGAATAACAAAAAAACTTGACCGTTTGTGCCAATAAAGAATCTCTTTACAATGAACTAGGAATTTAATGCTATCACCGGTTTTTGAAAACCGCTTTAAGAAAGACGTCAAACGGCTACAGAAGCGTGGCAAAAATATGGAAAAGCTTAAAACCGTTCAGGTGCGCTTTCCGTTGGCGAATTAAATTCGCCACGGGTCGCACCTCAATTGATAACTTACTAGAGAGAAAAGAACTAGAACCCAAATACAAAGATCATGCCTTAACAGGAAATTGGAGTGGATATCGAGATTGTCATATTGAACCAGACTGGATTTTAATCTACAAAATCTCAGGAACCCATCTTTTTCTGGTTCGTTCCGGTTCCCATGCAGATTTATTCTAAATGATCATGAATCCGGAAGTGCTTACGCTGATATTGTCTGGTGGGCAAATCCACAGGATAACTTATCCTTTGGTCAAACTTTCATAATTTGCCCACCCTACCTGACTAGGATTTTTAGTGCGATCGCTCTTGTCTGGTGGGCAAATTGACATAAAAACTGATCACTTGGTCAAACTTTCATTATTTGCCCACCCTACCCCTGAATGCTTACCCTCAACCTTCTCGCAGCTTCTCAATTTCCTCTACAGGTAAGCCAGTAGTCTGGCTAATCGTTTCATTATCTAACAGAGGCAAAAGTTGGCGTGCTATTTCTTCCTTAGCTTGTTTCTTACCTTGTTTCTCAGCAAAAATCGCTAGCCCTTGTTGGTCATGAATAAACATCTCTCTTTTTCCTAGTTCCTCCAACTCCTTCCTAGTTAAATTTGCCTGAGAAGCGATACCAAATGCCTGTTGAAACTCTGGTAGTTGCGCCATTTTCGGTGGCACCGTCTCTAAGGAAGGCGCATTTTTTAAAAAATACATCCACAACTCATCCAGTTGCTCTAACTCTTCCAAGTGCTTCTCAAACTTCGGTAGCTCCACAAACACTAACTGCAAGTGATTTTCGATGTAGTTGATGTTGGTAGTTTCTTCTCGTAACTTGAAATTAGAAATTATCTGATTATGCTCAGGAAACATCACAAAATCGGTAATCGTCAGAGCAATCACTGGCTTGAGATAACGATAGCCTTCTCCTTTACCTAACTGTAGAGAGTAAGCTTTAGTAGCATTGTATAAAACTCTTCTAGCAAAGGATTCTACCTGCAAAACCTGCATTTCAATAATCACCAAAGAACCATCCCTCAGTTTGGCCTTCACATCGAGAAAAGAGTCTTTGAGGATTGGCAGAGGAGAAGACTGATAAGGGTCAATAATTTCCAAATCTTGTATCAGAGGTTGATTGTGGTAGACAAGAGCATTGAGAAAGCTAATCAGAATCGGTTTACTTTCCTGGGAGCCAAAGATTTTTTTGAAGGCAAAGTCGGTTTTAGGGCTGATAAATGTCATTACTTTACCAAAGGGAACAGGGAACAGGGAACAGGGAACAGGGAGTAGGGAGTAGGGAGTAGGGAACAGGGAACAGGGAACAGGGAACAGGGAATAGGGAATAGGGAATAGGGATCGCTGCATAAAGACAGTGCGATCGCTCTTGTAGTAGGGTGGGAAAAGGGACATTATTCGTGATCAAATTACCTTTCTTTAATTATTTGCCAACCCTACCCCTAATTATAGCAATTATTATACCCATGAGGTACAAAATTATGGGTTTTAGGGAGCAGGGAGCAGGGAGCAGGCAGCAGGTAATACGGAAAACAGAATAGTAAAAAAAATCCTGTGTACCTGATAGTTATTAAAACCAACCTATAGTGTTTATCATAGCTATGATGTACAGAGATTTTGTCTCCTTATTACCAATTCCCTATTCCCTATTCCCTATTCCCTACTCTCTAATTCCTACTCTCTAATTCCTGCTCTATAACCTATTGCTACACTCAATGCTCGTTCTAAATCTAGCAAAAAAATCGTTAATTTTTCTGCTTCCGTTCGCGTAGCGTGGCCTTTTGGCCATTGCGATACAGCGACATAATTTGCCATACCAAGGAGATAGCTTTGACTGTAAGAGTCTGGCAATTTCCGAATCGTTGATAAGGGTAAATCGATCATAGTCGGTAGCCTATCAACCGGTATGGCGCAGGCTTCTCCCCTAGGAGTTTTAACGATGATCAAAAAATCGCCAACACTGGATAAATCAATAGGATATTTTGTGACAGCAGCGGTTTTATCTAAACTTTGATCTAGGCTTAGCTTAGCTTTACTAGGTTTGACCAGTATTGGTTTTAAAGGCAGCAGCGTCAAGGTTCGATTGTCTAGATGAATTAATTTGTTATCTCGGTTACTCTCCCTAATGTTGGTGGGAAAATCCCTAACGTTTAAGACGACTGTCATTGGTAACGCTAACCAATATTTAGCGATTTTAAAGACAATAACTCGGACTTTTTTCATCTCCTTACTCCCGATTCCCGATTCCCTGTTCCCTGTTCTCTGTTCCCTTTGCTATATATAATTCATCCTTCATCCTTAACACGTTATTAATTGTTGCTAAAATCTCTTCATCTAAATACGGTTTAGTTAAATAAGCCATAGCCCCAAGTTCGGTAGCAAGTTGTTTGTATTTTTTTTGACTACGGGAGGTGAGCATAATAATAGGAATATCAGCTAAAGCTGGCTCTTGATGACTAAGACTCAAAAGCTCAAGACCGTTTAACCGTGGCATTTCTAAATCACAGATGATCAGATCAACACCATGACTTTTGCGCAATAGTTCTATCGCCTCTAAACCATCTTTAGCTTGCACTACCTGGTTACCATTCCGTTCGAGAATTAGGCTTAAATTTTGTCGCTCAGTAATGGAATCATCGACCACTAAAAAGGTTTTAGAAAGGTTACCATGAAGGTTAGCTGGTTGAAGGTTGGCAGGTTGAAGGTTAGTGTTGGTTGAAGGTTGAAGGTTGGCAGGTTGAAGGTTGGCAGGTTGAAGGTTGGCAGGTTGAAGGTTGGCAGGTTGAAGGTTGGCAGGTTGTTCGCGAAGCGTGGCCTTTTGGCCAAGGTTAGTGTTGGTTGAAGGTTGAAGGTTGGCAGGTTGTTCGCGAAGCGTGGCCTTTTGGCCAAGGTTAGTGTTGGTTGAAGGTTGAAGGTTGGCAGGTTGTCTATGATCAGGTTGAAGGTTGGCAGGTTGAAGGTTATTGTTGGTTGCAGGTTGTCCATGATCAGGTTGTCTATGATCAGCTTTAAGCTTGTCTGGAGAACTTTCAACATTCAACCTGTTAACCTTCAACTCTGGAAAACCTTGGCCAATAGGCCACGGTTCGCGAACAACATTCAACCTGTTAACTTTCAACTCCGGAGAACTTTCAACCTTCGACAAGGATGGCTGAGATTGAGGGAGCTGCTGTACATAGTTAAGTAACCCTGTACCGTCAATTACGAGAGTCAAACGACCATCGGCCAAAATACTGCAACCATAAACATAGGGAGGATATGCGATCGCATTAGGCAGCTGCTTGATCACCAGTTCTTGCTCTTCGAGTACTTGTTCCACTTCCAGCCCCACCCATCCTTCAGCGGTACCCATCAATAGGACAGGATTCATCTCTTGGGGTTTAGTGAGCAAGGGATTCCAAGCGGGTAGTGTCGATACCTGTTGGGATGAGTCTTCCAGTAAGGATGAAAGTTGGTAAATGGGGGTGCTATACTCATTCCCCCTGTGATGCCAATTCAGGATTTTTTGATCACTTACCATCTGGATTTGCTCAGATGCTGGCAACACTATCTGTTCAACGTCATTAGCCACAAACCCATAGACCCCCTGATTAGCTTGAACCACTAACACCCTGGCATTTCTGAGGGCTTCTTGGATCTGCAAAGAAAAGGTCGTGCCAAGACCCGGCTGGGAGCGAACCTTTACCCTACCGTTAATCCGTTGCAGTTGGGAGCGCACCACATCTAGGCCAATACCTCGTCCAGAAAGCTCGTTAATTTGAGAAACAGTGGAAAATCCTGGCTGACACAGTAAGTCTAATAGCTGATTTGGCTCTGGTGATTGGCCGAGGGCTTCCAATTGCTCAATACTGAGCAGGTTTGTTTCCACGGCACGATTATAAATCTTTTCTAAGTCCAGTCCCTGACCATCATCTGTAACTTCAATGATGGTGCGATTTCCTTGATAGAAAGCACGAATTTCAATCTTACCGATGGCGGATTTACCCCTTTGTTGGCGAACCTCCGAGGATTCAATACCATGGTCGAAACCATTGCGGACTAGATGCAGTAAAGCATCATAGAGATGATCAGCAATGGTTTTATCAACTAGGACATTAGTCACACTGAGGGTGAATTCTGCTGACTTGTGATGGACATTAGACAACTGCTGCACCATGGAAGGAAAGGACTTAAGCAGATGTTCCAGAGGTATAGTCTGAGCCGATTGAAGAGTATCCCTCAGCTGAGTTGATAGACGCTGTTCTCGTTCCACACTAGCAGCAGCGGTAGTAGCTAATAGGCTCAGGTCTTCTGTAGCTTGAGTCAGTTGCAGGGTTTCTTCCCAAGCCGCATCCCACAGCTTAGAAATTTGCTGATTAGAGGAATGCTTCTTGAGCTGAGTGCGCAGTTGAGTAAGGGTGTGGCGATGTTGCTTGAGCCAATTGGAAAGTTTTTCAACTACCCCTTGACAGTTTTCATCCTGCCATCCTAACTGGTTTTGGTTAATCAGTAGTTCCCCAACTAGGTGAGATAGGTGTTTAAGACTGTCTAAATCAACACGCACTGTGGCTGATGTCTTGATCGAGCCCTCTGCTAATGAAGGCACATCAGCCTCTGCAGACTCCCGATCGGGAAGAGACATTGATATTTGCTTGACTTCTTTTCCTGATTCAGGGTTAACCGCTAACTCCGACTCTTGCTGAGGGTCAGTCTGAGCTTGGTTAAGATTGTCTGTTGCTACGGTTTCTGAAGATTCATCCAGAAATATAGTATCTGGAAATATACTATCTGGAAGTATACTATCTCGCTCAACAGATTCCTCTTCAGGAAAGACTTGATTCGCTTGCTCTTGTGCAAGAGAAATATTACCAAAAGTTTCCTCAAGTAATTCATCAATATTTGTTGAAGGTTGAAAGTTATTGTTGGTTGAAGGTTGAAGGTTATTGTTGGTTGAAGGTTGAAGGTTATTGTTGGTTGAAGGTTGAAGGTTATTGTTGGTTGAAGGTTGAAGGTTAGTTTGGGTTGTTCGCGTAGCGTGGCCTTTTGGCCAAGGTTCAAGGTTAGCAGGTTGAAGGTTAGCAGGTTGAAGGTTAGCAGGTTGAAGGTTAGTTTGGGTTGTTCGCGTAGCGTGGCCTTTTGGCCAAGGTTCAAGGTTTTCCAGACAACCTTCAACGTTCCAACCTTCAACCTTCAACGATTGTGAACCTTCAACCTTCAACGATTGTGAACCTTCAACCTTCAACGATTGTGAACCTTCAACCTTCAACGATTGTGAACCTTCAACCTTCAACGATTGTGAACCTTCAACCTGTAACTCTTCTTCTGACCCAGCTAATTGTTGAAGGGCGAGGCTGGGGTTTCCTCCACGAGTGCGATCGCCTGCTAAGACAGCGGTATGAGCTTCCTGGAAATTCGTTAAGGCAATCTTGGCAATTGCCATCACCTGTTCAGGGTTAGCGTCAAGGGCTTTGAGGGTGTTTTCGGCAATTGCTTTAAACCCTGGTAAGTTCAAGGATTCCCCTAACCCTACAAATATTTCAGCTTGTTCTCGCAAGGTCTCAGCAATCTCTATCAGCGTAGCCTTGTCATAATCAGGGGTTGTTCGCGTAGCGTGGCCAATAGGCCAAGGTTGAAGGTTAGCAGGTTGAAGGTTAGTGTTGGTTGAAGGTTCAAGGTTAGTGTTGGTTGAAGGTTCAAGGTTAGTGTTGGTTGAAGGTTGAAGGTTAGTGTTGGTTGAAGGTTGAAGGTTGTCTGGAAAACTTTCAACATTCAACCTGTCAACCTGTAACCCTTGAGAACTTTCAACATCCAACCTGCCAACCTGTAACCCTTGAGAACTTTCAACATCCAACCTGTCAACCTGTAACAACGAAGCTAGGTGATCGATTCGTTGCTTGACTCCTACTTCAAAGATAGATTGGACAATATCAAACCCAAGTTCTGCTGATGTGGGTAGAGAGGCTTGATAGTCAAAGCAATCTCCTAATTTAGCTTGCAGTTTAGCAAACACCCCTGCAGCTCGGTTGATAATCTCAGTATTCTTGCTCAACTCCCCAGTCATTTCAGCAGTCAGTGCCATCCTGAGGCACTGATATCCCTCAAACAGTAGTGTTTCTAGTTCTGTATCAATGGTTGCCTCAGGGGCTAACATTGCCCGGAAGACATCTTCGAGATAATGTGCTACACTTTTTATGGTTTCTTGCCGGACATTAGCAGCTGCGCCTTTCAGGGTATGAGTGGCTCGCATTAAGTCATAAAGTTGGTTTTTTGGCTTGTTCGGTGTCAAAGCCAGCAAATGTTGTTCAATAACTTGCAGCAAGTCCTGGGCTTCCCCAAGAAAGTATTGATAGGTTTCTGGATCAATAGTTGACATTTTTTTAGGGAGTAGGGAGTAGGGAGTAGGGAGTAGGGAGTAGGGATAAGAAACTTGACTTTACCTGATCAGTATAATCAACGCTATATAAATAAAGCGAATAATAACCCCTAAAACCAATCTCAAAGCGCCAGTTGCTCCCCAACCTCCCCGCGCCCACGCCCCGCGCCCCCGCCCCACACTCCCTACCCGTAGCACTATAACTAGTTAACAGTAAACTGCTCAACAGCTGCCTGTAGCTTTTCGATGGTGGTGAGGGATTCCTTGAAGGACTCCCAAAGCTGGGCAGAGTCTTCAGAGGTATTGGTGGATATGGCCGCAACTTCTTTCATGGTTTGGGTAACCGATTGTGATTGTTCGAGTTGGGCTAGGGTTACCTGGGTAATCCCTGCAACTAACTGGCTAATCTCAGCAGTAGCTGATGCGATCGCATTTAGATTGCCCTTGCTTTCTTCTACCAATTCTGTGCCAGTATTAACCTGAGCGATCGCGACTTCGGTCACTTTAATCACCTCTCTAGTCTGAGTGCGGATTTCAGCAACTAAATTAGAAATTTCCGTAGTTGCCTTGGCCGACTGTCGAGCTAAGGAGCGCACCTCATCAGCTACCACCGCAAAACCTTTACCATACTCCCCAGCTCGGGTGGCTTCGATAGCAGCATTAAGGGAGAGTAGCTGGGTTTGGGTAGCAAAATCACTAATCAAATTCAATACCCGGTCAACATTTTGGGAGTATTGACTTAACTGTCTAATTTGATGGCTGGCTTCCTCCACACTGTCCCGAATTCCTAGAATTCCCTCCACCGTGCGGTTCATAGCTGTCTCCCCCGATGCTACTTTTTGGTTTGCCTCTTGCACAGCTCGGTCGATGGATTGGGCGCTAGTGGTTACAGCTTGGGTAGAGTTAACCATGTTCTGGATTTGATCCATGGCTTGGGTCAACTCCTGACACTGATGCTGGGCTTCTTCAGAAAGTTTAGTAATTGCTGCTTCACTCTCTGTAGCAGTTTCAGCGACTTTCACAGAAGCTGAGAGTACCTCGATCACAATTTGCCGTAAACTGTGAATGGTGTTGTTGTAAGCATCTGCAATAGTCCCAAGTTCATCATTGGTAATCGGAGCTCTAACGGTCAAGTCACCGTCTAGAGCAGGTCGAACAGCTGTGAGCAAATCAATAGCACGCTGTTGGAATAATTCCCTAGCCTCCTTTTCCTGTGATGCTAATTCTGCTAGTTTTTGGGATTGCGATCGCAATTGTTCCAAATACTCAGCTCGCTGCAACGGTACACTCATCTGAGCGGCAATCTGAAGCATCCAATTAATCTCTTCCGTTTGCCAATCCCTAGCTTCAGAATTTTGATAAGCAGCCAGTAAACCCCACAGTGTATCCCCTTGGAAAATCGGCACAATAGTATAGGCTCTGGCCTGATATCGCTCTAGCTGCTCGATATAACAACTTGAAAAATCCCCTTCGTAGATATCACTAACCACCCAGAAGGGTTTCTCTTCCCTAGAGAGATTGCCTTGGATGCTTTGTAGATAGCTATCTCGGATGGTTGGAGCTTCCTGGCTAAACTGCTCAGGGGTATTTCCAGCCACCGTTTTAACGATACATTCACTAATATTTTTGTTGATCAGGGGATTATTAGTCTGTTCCTGGATTAAGGATGTCCAGCCACTAGCCACAGACTCAGCCACAAAGGAGCCACTCCAATCAGAATTGAAGCGATATATGGTAACACGGTCAACCCCTAAGAGTGTACGAACTTCGTTGGTAGTAACATTAAAAATAGTGCGCAAGTCTTGGGATTGTTGAATTTTATCCGTCACCTTAGTCAGAACTCGTTCCCGTTCTGCTGCTTGACGTATTTCCTCAGACTTTAACTGTTGTGCCTCCAGTAGCTCAGCGTGTTGCAATGCTACTCCTAACTCAGCTGCAATATCAAGCATCCAGCTAACCTCTGACTCCTGCCATTGCCTGAGATCAGAGTTTTGATAGCTAGCCAATAATCCCCAGAGTTTTTCATTCTGGTAAATAGCTACAATCACATAAGCTCTTGCTTGATAACTTTCTAGCACTTCCAGATAACAAGGAGTGAACTCCTGATTGTAGATATCCTCCACCACCCGGTAGGTTTCCCCCCTACTATAGGAACCCCCCTGGGTTTCTTGAAGATAAGTATCGACCTGGTTAATTGGTTGATTAGC
Organism: Moorena sp. SIO3E8; assembly: GCF_010692445.1. NCBI lineage: Bacteria > Bacillati > Cyanobacteriota > Cyanophyceae > Coleofasciculales > Coleofasciculaceae > Moorena > Moorena sp. SIO3E8. Next base: position 34,223 of record NZ_JAAHHM010000059.1, read on the forward strand.
CAATTGTTGGATGCTGCATTCGCTGATATCAGCCCTGAGGGTGGGGTTATTAGTCTGGCTCTGAAGCAGAGAAATCCAGCCTCCAGCCACAGACTCTGCTAAAAATTCACCACTCCAATCGGGATTAAAGCGATAGATAACGGTTCGGTCAGTGTTGAGCAGCTGTCGCACTTCTTGAGTGGTGGTCTGGAAAATAGTCTTGATATCCAGAGAACGGCGGACTTTGTTAATGACTTTCGCCACAGTTACTTCCCGCGCCTGCTGCTGTTGCAACTGAGTGCGTAACTCGTGGTTAGCTAGGTGAAGGGATAGTTCTGTGGCAATAGTATGAAAGGAATTAATCTGTTGTGGAGTCCAGGATGGAACCGACCTGTCTTGGTTTGTCTGTGCCTGGCATTGCTGCAGGACCAACAAACCCCAAGCTTTCCCCGATACCGGCAAGCATAAGCTGAGACTGGATTTAACTTGAAATTTATCCAGCAGCTGGAGTTGGTAGGGGGTGACCGAATCATTGTTGACCTGATCGATAATTACCCTTGACTGCTGGAAATACTCTGTGGACAAGTCAGCCCCAAAAGCAGTAGCATTTAGGGTTTCCCCGACCGCAGGAGTCCAACCCCGTTCTACTGCTTCTGCCAAAACTATTCCGGTGCGAGCAGAATTGAAGCGATAAATTAATACCCGCTCGGCTTGGCTTAGATGTTGAACCCCATTGACTGTATTATTTAGTAAGGTTTCCCAGTCCCCAGCTTCACTCATTAATCTGCTAAGCTCTAACAATTTTTCATGCTGGGCTTGGAACTGTTGTTGGAGTGCCTCTTCGTAGCTAAGCTTCAATTGCTGAATTTCCAGATTCACCCCTACCGTAAACTGCTCAACCTCCTGACCAAAGGATTCAAATTGCTCCAAATTTTTTTTCAGGTCTGATTTATCTACCCTTCGGCGTTGCTCTAGATCAGTTTTTAGCCTGTCTAGGTTAACCTTAAATCCCTCTAGGTTGGGGCGAGCAGAGTTAAAGAATTGCGGAGTATCCTCCTTGAGGAGATTGTGATTTTCTAATAGCAGTTCTGAATCATTATCATCCCATTGTGATTCTGACATCTGTCTAGAGTCGTAAATTTTAATTATACTTCATACTTTATATCAAGTGCTGCTTGAACAATTCGTTGGGCATCTAAGATAATACTACTGGCTTCAGGAAGATAGGCTTTGACAAATTGTCCAAATCTGAGGGGCAATAATCGATCGGGGGGTTGTAAGTTTTGCCAATGGTGCTGTTCTATTTCTTCCACTTGTGAAACCACCAGTCCCAGCAGTTTGCTGTTTACTTGAAGTACGATTACCATGATTTTTGTCCTCGGCATGTCCTTGGGTTGCCAAACACCAGGAAATCCTAGCAGAGAGTTTAGATCTAACAACCACAGCATTTCACCACGCCAGTTGTAAATCCCAATCACACTATCGGCAGTATGGGGGATTGGCAAAATTTCAGCAACCGAGACATTCAGAATTGCTTGGATGTAGTTTACCTGTAACAACGCCCCATTACCAGACCCTACTTGGAAGCGCAAAAATTTCTCCTGGGGGGGAAGTTGGGCATCAACACTGACCTTAACGGAGGTAGGGAGAGGTAATTGAGCTTGATTACCCTGGAAATTATGTTCATTTTTCTGCCAGGAGACAGAATAATCGACTTGATTAGTTCTTACCGTTGAGCCTGACTCTAGCCAAGTAGATAAGTCAAGCACCACCGGAATGCTTTCTAGTGTAATTTGTTTACGCCATGCTGGTTGTTTCTCGGTTAGGCTACGGCCCAAAATTTTGACGGTATCAATTGAGTTTGGTTTTAACTTGCTGATTGTGTGGTAGATAAATCTTACCACGGCTCCTGGTTTAGGAGCGGGGTCTGCTTCGAGTAAAACCAATAAACAGCTATCGTGAAGTTTAACTTTAGCTATAATACCTTCGTGCTGAAGTTTGTGATTCAGCATGGCGGCGATGACGTTTGGGTTTCCCTGTTTAGCTAATTGTAAAATTTTGCTGATCTTGGAAATCTGCTCTTTGCTCATCACAACAAGTTACTATCCAAATGATCAAACATTTATGATAAATAAATTCCAAGGTATTTAATAGCTTTATTTGTAATAATTTTTAATTTTGGTTAGAGTGACTGCTCACGTTTTTATAATTGCGTGAATTTATGGACCAATGAAAACCAGGGTTGAATCTACCTCTAATAGCTTGAGTGCTAAGCTAGTACGCTACGGTCAGGAAAAATTTACTGGCCGGCTGGATCTGAAGGTGTCAACTGCTCAGCAATGGAGCTTCTACTTGAGTTATGGCCGTTTGGTATGGGCATCTGGCAGTGTTCATCCCACTAGGCGTTGGCGTCGGCAGATAATCTATCATTGTCCTGAGATTAATCCTAATCGGATTGCCCTCAAAAAGATAGAGCCAGGGTCCTGTTGGGACTACCAGTTGATGGTGCTGTTAGCACGGAAGCGAATGATCAACCCCCAACAGACTGTAGTTGTAATTCAAGGCATTGTGGCAGAAATATTATTTGATATCCTCCAGAGCCTAACCTTAGTTTCTCGGGAGCAAACCCTAATTCAACCCAGTAATGGTTCTGTGTCGTCAAACACCATGGAAACTAGGGTCAACAAGCCTGACAATTTCTTGCTCAATGCCCAGTTAGGAGTACGTCCCTCTATGCAGGGGATTTTGCCACAAACCTGGATGTTAGAGGTAGAAGCAACTATCAAGCAAGCTCAACAGGTCTGGCAGCAGTGGTCAGAAATGGGTTTGGAGGATATTTCTCCTGACTTAGCACCGGTGCTGTTGCAAAAGTCGGCTTTGGAACAGCAAACCTCAGTGGCGACCTACAAAAATCTGGTAAACCTAATCAACGGTAAGCGCACCCTGCGAGATATAGCAGCTCTGCTCAAACGAGATGTGTTACTGCTGACGCGATCGCTAAACCCTTATATTAAGAAACAACTGATTGAACTAGTAGAATTACCTGACTTGAGCGCTCCCAACTTTGTGGATATCCCCGCCAAGGCAGGCATTAGTACCCAAAAATCCCAAACCCAAAAATCCCAAACCCAAAAATCCCAAACCCAAAAATCCCAGAAGAAGTCTGATCAGGGATTAATAGTCTGTATTGATGATCACCCCCAAACCTGTAAAATTATGAAGGACGTGATTCAATCAGCAGGTTATCGATTTCTAGGAATCCAAGACTCTATCAAAGCTCTACCGTTGTTACTCAAACATAAGCCAGATTTAATATTCTTGGATTTGGTGATGCCGATTGTTAATGGCTACGAAATGTGCGCCCAGATCCGCCGGGTGTCAATGTTTGCCAATACACCAGTGATTATTCTGACGGCTAAAGATGGTATTGTAGACCGGGTGAGAGCCAGAATCGTTGGGGCTACTGATTTCCTGAGCAAACCAATCGACCATCAAAAAGTAGTGGCAACGGTGCGCAAGTATCATAAAACGTCGCCCACCAAGACCAATCCAGTTTAAAAAGGCGAGACTCTGGACGTGAAGCAAGAGTCTAGAGGTGGGGGAAATCAAGGATTTTACAATGGTTTTCGGTTAACAGTCAACGGTTAACCGTCCACAAACAATAACTATTGAATAAGATCCTCTAGGGTACACAGCAGTTCTTCTGGATTCACTGGTTTAGCTAAGTAGGCATCAGCCCCCAGCATCTTTCCCCAAATTTTGTCCACCTCAGTACCTTTGGTGGAGCAAATCACCACAGGAATCTCGCTAGTGTGAGGATTCACTTTCAGGGCTCTACAAAACTCAAAACCACTTTGACCAGGCAAAATTACATCTAAAACCACTAAATCCGGCGTATGATGAGATAATTTTTCCCGAGCCTCCTCAACGCTAGCCACGCCAGTAACCCCCAAACCCGCTTGTTGCAAACAGCGAGTTAGGTACTGTCTTTCTGTTACGCTATCTTCTACCACCAAAACAGTTTTCATATCTTATAGAATAGCACCTTATACAGAAAGTTTCTTAATGGCAAGGGTAGAATTACTGAATCAGATCAGGGTTTACCTGGCGCTATAGTTAGTGAAATCAGGGTCAACTCAGCTGATCTAACAAAGGGCATTAGATCATATCCCTGGTGACCAGAGCAGGGGAGCTTCGGAGCTTCGGAGCTTCGGAGCTTCAAAGGTAAGCTATCAGCGTGTCGCGTATCAGCCTATGCGCTACGTCCCAGCCTTGAAGCCTGTGCCACGCTACAGATGGTGCTATCAGCTCAAGGCTGACGGCTGACGGCTGACGGCACCTCAAGCAGCACCATCTGTAGCGCATATGCTTACCAGGGTAGCTTCGGAGCTTCGGAGTAGGAAATAAGGAATCGGGAACACAGGAGTAAATTAAGAGATTTTTAAAGGTCAGCAATCAATAATTTTAAAGACTTAAAAAACTATTTATCTAAAATGTATAGATATAGCAAAAAAGTATTTTATTAAATAAAAGTTTTCCTATGTTATTACAACTAATAATATAGTTGGAAATAATAACTCCTGAAACGATAAGCTGCAATGGGAGGAGAAGCTGTTGAATATTGCAATTGTATATTATCGATATAAATAAAAACAATGTAAAAATTGATTATATTAACCTTTTTTTATTTTACTTTGTTCAAAGTAAAATAAAATGCTTTTTAGATTAGTAGCTTATGTTCAAATCAGGTAATTATAATTACAAAACTATAATCTGTGAAGCGTGACTATTAAATATTAATAGAAACTTCACACTATAAAACTCACAATATTATCACAAACTTAGCCTAACCTTGAAAAGCCTGATTCAAGAAGCCTTCTTGGGCTGTTTACATAGCAGTAACACACAGGAGAGTTTTTTTAGTCAACCAGCTCGGGTTCCAAAAATCGGATTCATAAAATGATCAGCTAGGGCTGATAAGTACATAGAAAGTTAAAAACAGTACTAGTCATGATAGTGAAGCACCATTACCCACTTGCCCACTGGTCAATGAGCCAAAGCCAGCCTCTGATTGATCTAGGCTTGCTAGAACAACTGCGGGTCAGCAATTGAGAGGATTAACAATGGTGGTTTATGTATCAGGGCGCATCCAGCCGATAAGCAGTCATAGCAGCTACTGGGAGTTTAATTGGTTAGTTAAAAGTCAGTTAAAATTCACCCATGTAGACTCTCGTATCCTGGTTTGCGATCGCTGCATTGGTGTTGCTCAACTATGGCAGCCAAAGGCAGGGCAGCTGGGGAAAAAGACTCCTGTGGATGAAACCCTAAGAAACCTAATTGAAGAAGTATCCCGCTACCGGGACCCAAGTCCTGAGCGGCAGAAAGCCTTGAATCGTTTCCTGATCGTTGTTCAAAATCTACCTGGCATTTACAAATCTTCCCACGTAGACTATCTAGAGGCGTTAAATCGAACCTGGGAATGGGTCATCCGCAATCTGTACCAGTTTGAGCCAAGTTCAACCTCCGTTGAAAAAAGCTTAGTAACCTGGATCAACGGATATTTACGCTGGCGCATCCGAGATTTATATATTTCAGATAGTAACTATCCAAAGATTAGCACTAATCAACCGATCGGTAACAGTGAGGAGGATTCAAGGACTCTAGAAGACCGATTGCCAGACCCTAAACCTTGCTTGAGTAAACTGGATGATTACATTGAAGCAATCCAGACAGCTGAACGCCAGCGTCTAAGTCAAGGGATTCTCGCAGAAATTAAAAACGATCCAGATGGGAAACTAATCGGTTGTCATCCCCGCAACTATCCCGAATGTCATTGTCAGCTATTAGCAATCCGGTTGCTAGTACAAGAACCACCCCAGAGAATTGCTGACATTGCTAGAGAATTTAAGGCTAACCAACAAACTCTCTACTCTCACTGGAAGAAAAAATGCCTGCCGAAACTGCAAGATATTGGTAAAACGTTTGGACATCAACCATGACTATTACAGAATCAACTAACATTAAGGTTTCTCTTAGCCCATACGCTCATAGTTATGCAGCACAGTTTGCTGCTGAACAAACCACCCCTCGCAAGGGAAAACACGTCTATTTAAATACTTTAGCAGTTTATGCTATTAACAACTATCTTAAATGGCTCAATATTCCCAGTAATCTTGCTCAAAGTGATTGTTGGAATCCGGGTTTGAGAGCATTGTTTGATGTAGCTGATTTGGTTTTGCCCAACATTGGTAAATTGGAATGTCGTCCAGTGCTACCAGGTCAGTCAACCTTGAATGTGCCACTAGAAGTGACCGAAGACCGGATTGGCTATGTGGCAGTGCAGTTCAGTGAGCAATTAGACCAGGTAGAGTTATTGGGATTTGCTCCGTATCATGCGATCGCTAAATCCCTAGACCCTTTACCCCTAGAACAGCTTGAATCTCTCGATACACTAATTGACAAGATTGATTGGATTAAGAAATCGGTGAGGATAAGCCAATGGTTTGAAGAAATATTTCAGGCAGATTGGCAACCACCAGCATCACTTTTACCTCCGTATAGGTACAGGTCTAGTTTCAAAACGGTTACTGCCTTCAGAGGATCTGAGTTAGGTCTCAAGCGGCGCTCCATGCAAGAACCGAGGATAGAGGCTTTAAGGGGTAATGACAGATCAACGATGCGAGCCAAGCTAATGGACTTAGCTGGTCAAGGAGTAGTCCTGCTGCTGCAAGTGAATTTCCAACCTCCTGATACTGAAGATATCGATATTTTTATGCGCCTATATCCTGCGGGGGATGCAAGTTATTTACCACCAGATTTGCAGGTTAATTTACTTGATGAATCGGGCAATTCTTGTATGAAAACTCAAGCTGGAAAAACTAACGACAAGATCCATATTGATTTCAGTTGCCAACCACAGGAACGATTCAGTGTCAGATTAAAATTGGGAGATCTAAGTATCACGGAAAAATTTATAATTTAGGTAAGCTATCAGCTATCAGCGATTAGCGCTACAGATGGTGCTACAGATGGTGCTATCAGCTATCAGCGATTAGCGCTACGCGCACGCTACTTGAGGTGCTATCAGCGATTAGCGCTACAGATGGTGCTACAGATGGTGCTTTTAAATAAAACAGGTAAGCATTGGAATAATGCTGAGTTACATCTTTTGAATAAAACAGGTAAGCATTGGCTTAATCTCTGTTACATCAGCTGACTGCTGACCACTGACCGCTGACCGCTGACCGCTGAACGCGCACGCGTGCGCGTAGGGCATATGCTTACAGCTGAAGCCAAGTTCAACACCAAAACAATGATTATAGTCAAGCTCCAACTAGTGGGAAGTGCCGAAGGTGGATTCCATACCACAGTCACGTCAATTCCTAGGGAATTTGACAGCTTTAATGGCTTTCTACCTCCCCTCCCACCAAAGTTAAATAACTCCTTCAGCAAATGGCGGTCAGATTATCGAGAAGTGGAACAAGTACGCTCACCGATTAATCCTGACCAAACTGGGTTTCGCATCAAACCCAAAGGTGTGAGAGTTTCTTCTCCCACTAACACCACTCAGGATGTGAAATTATACTTGAATGAATGGCTCAATGCTGGCGATAGTGACTGGCAGCAAATCCGGGATAACTTAATTTCTATAGGAAGTCAATTTAAGCTTGCTGAAGAAGAAACCAGAGTACTATTGGATTCTCAAGACATTAAATTGGGCTACTTTCCTTGGCAAGAGTGGCAGTTATTTGAAGATCACTTCTCACCGGTGGAAATTGCCTTAAGGGTCAGAGGTCGCCCTAAGGATAAAATCATTCCTGCTCAAGCCTGCTCCAAAGTCAGAATTTTGCTGGTTGTGGGTAGGAGTGACAATATCAACACTAATGCTGATCTTAAGGTAATCCAGGAATTAGAAGAAAAAGGAGCAGAGGTAATCTATCTGATGCAGCCTAGTATCAGGGAGTTATGTGATGCCCTTTGGGAAACAGAAGGCTACCATATCTTTATTTTTACCGGTCACAGTGGCTCAGATCAAGATGGCAAAATTGGTTGGATTGAGCTGAATGACCAAGATAGTTTAAGTATTGAGGATTTCAAAAATTCCCTAAAAGCATCCATAGATAAAGGATTACAGCTAGCTATTTTTAATTCCTGTGATGGTTTGGGGTTAGCTAACCAATTAGGGAAGTTAAACCTTCCTCGTACTATTGTGATGCGAGAACCTGTCCCCGATCCAGTAGCGATCGCTTTCTTACAGTATTTTTTCCAGGAGTTTACCAGTCAAAAATCTCTTTTTGCTTCGGTTCATACAGCACGAAAACACCTGGAACATTTTAATTTACAGTATCCAGGTGCTATGTGGTTGCCAACCCTTTGTATTAGGGAATCCGCATTAGAGCAGCCACTAACTTGGCAAAAGCTTTATAAACCACCATCTGAGGAACGATCTGAGCAACGATCTGAGCCACAATCTGAGCCACCTTCTATCTCACCTAAAAATTTACCAATTAAGTTAGTAGTAACCTTACTAGGTATAGTAGCAATTTGTCTTGGGATTGGGTTATGGTTAAAATCAAAGGAAATACTAACGACACAATCAAAGCCTTGTCCTGACCAAGCCTCAAACCATAAACAGAATGGAACCCAACCTATTCCGTGTTTTGCTTATGTTGATGTTGATAAAATTCCTTCAGGAACATGGGTTTACAGTGGTAGCACATCTTGGGTGCCGATTCGCCGTAAAGTAGATCCAAGGCTGAGGGGGCGACGAAATAAGCTAAAATGCAGATTCTATAAGCAACCTAGCCCTTATACCTCGTTGATAATACTTTCGTTTATTAGGATTGAGTCTCATTAATTCGGTTACTAATTCTAGACAACAATCCTTAAACTTTACCCAGGTTTGACCATATAAACCAATGTAAAAACTGCTATGTCTCC